>JANNGJ010000209.1:0-6951 GCA_031403815.1 Burkholderiales bacterium
CAGGCCGGAGCCAACCAGCCCGGCCAGTTGGCGGGTCCACACGGCCAGGCCGGTGGAATTGAAAACACGGCGGGTGAAGCGCAGGCCGCTGCCCTGCGTGCCCGCCGAGGCCACGTGCGACACGGCCAGCGGCACCAGCGCCTGGGCGCGCAACTGGGCCCGCGCAGCCTTCGGGTTGTCGGCGTCAAGCAGCCCGCTGCGAGACTTGCCGCCAGCGTCGAGCGCCTCGAATTTGTAGGCCGGCATCTCAGTTGACCGGACCGAGCCTGTCCCGCGAACTCAGGCCCAAGCTCCCCGCCGTGGAACCGGCTTTGCCGGGCCACAGGCGGGCGGCCCCCCCGGGGGGTAGCGAAGGCGCGCAGCGACAAGCTCGGGGGCTCATTCTCTAGTCACACGCATGACTTCTTCGGCCGAGGTGATGCCGGCCTCGACCAGGCGCTCGCCGTCGTCACGCATCGAGCGCAGGCCGGCAGCCTCGGCGGCGACGAAGAGCTGGCTCTCGGCGGCGCGGTTGTGGATCAGGGCGCTGATCTTCTCGTCCACCGTCATCAACTCATAGACGCCGGTGCGGCCACGGTAGCCCGTCATGCCGCACTCGGCGCAGCCCACGGGGTGGTAGCGGCCGCGGTTGTCAACCCGCTTGCAATGCGGGCACAGTTTGCGCACCAGGCGCTGGGCCAGCACGCCCAGCAGGGAGCTGCTGAGCAGGTAGGGTTCGACGCCCATGTCAATCAATCGTGTGACCAGGCTCGGGGCGTCGTTGGTGTGCACGGTGGCCAGCACCAGGTGGCCGGTCAGCGAGGCTTGAATGGCGATCTGTGCGGTCTCGAAATCGCGGATTTCGCCGATCATGATCACGTCGGGGTCCTGGCGCAGGATGGCGCGCAGGGCCTTGGCGAAGTCAAGGTCGATCTTCGGGTTGACCTGGGTCTGGCCGATGCCTGCCAGCTCGTACTCGATCGGGTCTTCAACCGTCAGCACGTTCGTGGTCGCGGTCTCCAGCGTTTGCAGCGCCGCGTACAGGGTCGTCGTCTTGCCCGAGCCGGTGGGCCCCGTGACGAGCACGATGCCGTGCGGCTGCTGCACCAGTTTGTTGAAGCCGGTCAGCACATCGCCACTCATGCCCAGGGATTCGAGCGTGAACTTCGAATCGCCCTTGTCCAGCAGGCGCAGCACGGCACGCTCGCCATGCGCCGAGGGCAGGGTGGAGACGCGCACGTCGATGGCCCGGCCGCCGATGCGCAGCGAGATGCGGCCGTCCTGCGGCAGGCGTTTTTCGGCGATGTCCAGCTCGGCCATGATCTTCAGGCGCGAAATCAGCGCTGCATGCAGCGCACGGTTGGGCTGCACGACCTCGCGCAGGGTGCCGTCGACGCGAAAGCGCACCGAGGAATTGCGCTCGTAGGGCTCGATGTGGATGTCGCTGGCCCCATCTTTGGCGGCCTGCGTCAGCAGCGCATTCAGCATGCGGATGATGGGCGCGTCGTTGGCGGCTTCGAGCAAGTCCTCGACCGCTGGCAGGTCCTGCATCAGGCGCGATAAATCGACGGCACTCTCGACTTCGCCAACTACGGTGGCCGCGCTTGACTCGCCGCCGGCGTAGGCCACCGCAATGCGTTGCGCCAGACTGGCCTGGGCCTCGCGCTCGAAGCGCTGCACGTCGTACACGCGCAGCACTTCCGACAGCGCGGCGGGGGGTGAATGCTCACCGCTCCAAAGGGTCAGCTGCTGGCCGTCGTCTTCAAGTAACAGCGTGTGCGCCTTGGCGAAGCCGTAGGACAGGGGGTGGCGGGCGCCCATTTTCTGGCTCAGTTCGGTTTGGCGATTGCTGGCTGGACTGCGCGTTGCGGCGGCAGTACCGGCGACTCCCCAACGGGCAGCAGGAGATTGGCGGGGGGCTGCGCATCTTTCTGCTGGGCCCGGATCAGGTCGTAGCGGTCGAGCGAGAGCTTGTTTGCGTCCTCGGCGCTGCGCATCACCACCGGACGCAGGAAGACCATCAAGTTGGTACGGCGCTTGGTCCGCGATTCGCTGCGAAACAGGGCGCCGATGCCGGGAATGTCGCCGAGCAAAGGCACCTTGCTCTTGCTGTCCTCGAAGCGGTCTTCAATCAGGCCGCCCAGGACCAGGATCGCACCGTCATCGACGAGCACATTCGACTCGATTGAGCGCTTGCTGGTGGTCGGGCCAGTGCCGCCGGTGCCGGTGGCCTGCGCGATTACGTCTGAGCTTTCCTGGAAGATCGTCAGGCGCACCGTGCCACCCTCGCCGATTTGAGGTTTGATGCGCAGTGTGATGCCGACGTCCTTGCGCTCGACGGTCTGGAACGGGTTGGTGGTGCCGGTGCCGGTGCTGGTGAACTGGCCGGTGATGAAGGGCACGTTGCGGCCGACGACGATCTTGGCTTCCTCGTTGTCCACCGTGATCAGGTTGGGCGTGGACATGATGTTGGTGTTGCTCTGGCTCTGCAGCAGGCGGGCGATCGCCGACAAGCCGTACAGGCCGTCGCCGAGATTTTTCAGCACGCCGATGTTCAGTCCAGGTGCGAGTGCACTGAGTGCCGGGCCCGCGGTCGCCCGCCCGCCGGCCGCCGCCACCGAGAGATCGATGATCGAGCTGTCGCCGAAACTGGTGCCGCCGGCGATGATGTTGGAGTCGCCCTTGCGGCCGGAGATGCCCTGCCACTGGAAGCCGAAGTCGGCGGCGTTGTCGCCACTCACCTCGACAATCAGGCTCTCGATATAGACCTGCGCGCGGCGCGTGTCCAACTGCTCGATCATCGAGCGCACCTGGCGATACAGCGGCTCGGCGCCGGTGATGATGAGTGAGTTGGTGGAGGGGTCGGCCTGGATGAAGCCGCCCGTGCTGGGCCCGGCGGACACGGCGATCGGCGTGGTGGCCTGTGGCGATGCGCCCGTCTGGTTGCCACCCACGTTGCCGAGCGGGTTCTGTGCGGCACTCAAGCCGCCGCCCCCTGTTGAACTGCCGCCCCCGCCGCTGAAGGCTGCGCGCAGCACCTGCGCTAACTTGACCGCGTCGGCATTTTTCAGATGCACCACCCAGATCGAGCCGCCCGGGCCGCCGCCTTGGGTCGGCAGGTCGAGCTTGTCGATGATCGAGCGCACCTGGGCTTGCCGCGCCGGGTTGGCGGCGCGCACGATCAACGCATTGCTGCGGGCGTCGGCGATCACCGAGACGCCAGCGCTGCCCGTGGGCACACCCGGCGTCGCAGCCGTGCCGCTGTCGGCCAGGCGCTGCACCAGCGGCGCCATGTCGGTGGCCAAGCCGTGCTTGAGGGCCACGACTTCAATCTCCGAGGCTGCGGGTTGGTCCAGCGCGGCGATGATCTTGCCCAGCCGCGCCAGATTGTCGGCGTAGTCGGTGATCACCAGGGTGTTGCTGCCCGGGTTGGCGTTGATCGTGTTGTTCGGGCTGATCAGGGGCCGCAACACGGCCACCAGGTTGTTCGGGTTCTCGTGGTTGAGCTTGAAGATCTGGGTCAGGATCTGGTCGCCGCGCTGCTGCACGGGGCCGATCGACACGGTGCCGGCCTGCAGCTTGGCATCGGCCTCGGGCACCACCTTGAGCAGCCCGGCGTTCTCCACCACGGTGAAGCCCAGGCCACGCAGGGCCGCCAGGTAGTTGAGGTAGGCCTCGCGCACGGTCAGCGGGGTCTCGCTGTAGACCGTGATGTTGCCCTTGACGCGCGGGTCAACGATGAACTGGCGGTCGAGCATGGCGCCCATGGCGCGCGTCACGGCCTCGATGTCGGCGTTGACGAAGTTCAGCGTCACCTGCGCGCCCGATTTCAGGGCTGGGCTGTGGCCGGTCGGCCGCTTGGCAGCGGTCTGCGCGGCCAATGGCGGCGCTACCAGGCTGACCGAGATCAGCGTCGCCATCAGGCGCAGGGCGATCGAATTGGGGTGTGGGTTCATGCTCATCCGATCGAGATCACGGAGCGCGCCCCTTGGCGCCGCCCAATGATGTTCAGGAGATTGTTCAAGGCGGTTTCACTGCCCTCGGCCGCCTGGGCCTCGCCGCGAAAACGCAGGCCCTTGCGGGTCCATTCACCCTGGCCCGACAGACGCAGGGCGCCGTCCACCGTGATCAGGCTGATGCTGGCCGCATCGCCGCTGGCGGCGTCGCCGCGCAGCGACAAACGGTAGCTGCCCAGGGTATCGAGTGTGGCCACGCGTGACGACGCGTGGGCGATGTCGAGCGAAGCCTCGCCCGAGAAGCGCATCCGGCCCTGCACCCACTCCACCGTCAGTCCGGGAGAGGTCAGGCGCAAGGTGCCACCGAGTTGCAAGGTGTTCCATGGCGTGCCCAGGCCGGCCAACCAAGCGGCGGGCCACTGGCCCAGCGTGGTGCTCTGGCCGGGCAGGACTTGTACGCTCAGGCGGCCGAAGCCTGGGCGGATCAGCGCACGCACTTCGCCGCGCAGGCAGCAGGCCTGGCGGGCGCGCAACTCGGCGCCCAGGCCGCTCCAGCCCAGGGTCCATTCGAGCCTGCCGGGCAGGGCGCTGGCGTCGCGGCTGCCCGTGCCACCGGTCAGCACCGGCAGGGCGCTGCCACGCCATACCGTGCCGCGCGCATCCGTCAGCAACAACTGGCCGCCCGTGGCGGAAGCCACCGCCGAGGCCAACCAGGCCGCCGGCGCGCAGGCGACAAAACCAACGATGGCGCCGACAACCGCCCCGGTCACCGCCCAGCGCCCGGCCATGCTGCGTGCGCTCTGCCACGCCAACTCAGCCAGGGTCGATTCGGCAAAACCCGTGCGCGCAAAGCGGGCGGAGGGGCCGCGCTGGTTGGCGCGCAGGGCCGCCGTGATGATGCTCATGTGGCGCGCCCCGTTTGCTGCAAGGCAATCGAGCCCGGCTTCATGGCGCGCCGCTCCCGCTCGGCAATGCCACCACGATGCTGCCGCTGTAGCCTTGCGGGCCGCGTGTCAGGTTGGCTTCGAGCGGCCGCGCGCGCGCTGCGCTGCGCGCCTCGGCCAGCCAATCGCGCAGTTGGGTGCCGTTGATGCCCGTCAAGGTCAGGGTGGCGCGGTCGCCAACGACTTGCAGGCGGCCGGCGCTACCGAGGGCTTCGCTTGACGCGCGCAGGGCCGCGGCGGCCTGGCTTGCACCCAGCGGCGCAATGGCGCGCAACTCACGGGCCTCGTTGGCTTGGCGCTGCATGCCCTGCAATTGGGCATCGAGCTGGTCCAGCTGCGCCGGTGCCGCGCGCACGGTCCGCCAAGCCGGGCCAATGGCCAGGGCCCACAGCAGGAATGCACCGACGACCCAGGCCGCGATGCCCAGGCCGCGCCGTTCGCGCGGCGCCAAGGCACGCCAGCGGGCGCGCCACGGCGCAGTCCAGTTGTCAATGGCATCGCCGGCACTGACAGCCAGCGCCAGACGCGAATTCGAGAAGCCCTTCATGCCGCTTTGCCTCGGCTGACGGTGAGCACGCCGTTGCTGGCGTTCAAGTCCCAGCCGCTGGCGCTGAGTTGGGCGCGGAACTGGGCGATCTGCGTTTCTGCCCAGCCGCTGGCCCCGAAGCTCAGGCGCCCGCTGTCGAACTTCAGGCTCGCCAGCGGCGCTTGACCCTCAGGCCAGGCCGCAGCCACCACCCCGAGCAGGGTCTCCAGGTCGGTGTCACCGGCGCGGCCGGCAGCGCTGCGCAGGGTGTCGGTTTCGCGCTGCATCTGCACCGGTGCATCGAGCACGGCGCGAACCTGCGGGTGGGTACTGCGCAGCAACTGGGTCGTAGCCAGGCGCCGCTCGTCCACCTGGCGTTGCTGGTGCCAGGCCCAGAGGTTCAATCCCACCACCTGCAAGGCCACCAGGCAGATCAAGCCCCAGCGCACCGGACGCCAGGCCGCGCTGCGAAATCGCCGCCAGGCGTCGCGCAGCGCCAGGGTGCCACGGTGGCGCGCAGCGAGGTCGAACTGGCGCAAGTTCCACAGCGAGCGAACCGCCTGCAGCAGGCGCTGGTCGTCGCTGAGCACCAGGACATTGCGCCCGAGCCAGCGCTCGGCCGGCGCGGCCACGGCGGGGTGGGCGCTCCAGCGTGCCGGCTGCGCTGCCCAGAGCGGCAGCATCTGGCGCGCCAGCGCGCCTTGCACGCCGATGGCGGCCACGCCGCTGGCATCCGACCAGGTCAGCTGCATTGGCGCACCAGCGTCGGCGCCGAAGGCCGCCGAAAAATGACCCATCGGCGTGTCTTCGGGCCAGGACATCGGGACGGCACGCTCCGCATGCAGGCCGGCTTTTTCCAAGACGCGCAACTCGGCCGCGAACCAGGCCTTGTCAACCGCCGCCACCCAGCAGGCTTGACCGCCGCTGGCGCCCGGCGCCACGGCCAGGTGCATGGCGCCAGGCTCGTCGAGCAATTGCTCCTCGAGCACGCCGGCCATCGCCGCACTCAAGCGCGCGGCAGGCGCTTTGGGCAGTGTGATGCGGTGCCAGCTGACATCGGTGTCGGCCAGCACCACGATCACGTTGTCAGCCCGGGGCAACAGCGACGCGACCGCTTGGCCGTGCTTGGCGTGCCCCAGACCGTCGGGCGTGAGCACATAGACCAGCTCGGCGCCGGCCGAGCCGGTTGCGGCCGGGCGCGCGCTCTCGGCGCCGCTTTGAAGGCGGGCTCTGGCAGGAAGCTGGATGACCAGGGTGGACATGGTGGCGCAGGGAGGCTAGCGGTATTGCCGCAGTGCGGCAACGGGGCCTGGCCCGATATCAGGGACCGACTGAGTGTATTGGGTGGCGCATGTCACGGCGCCTGCGGCCCTGCGGGCGTGAGACGGTCTCAATTGCCGTCCCGCAGATTGATGCGCTCGCGTGCCAGCACGACGATGTCGAGCTGCGGCTTGCGCTCGATCAGCGAGCGCTCCTCAAGCACCCGGTCGCCCAGGCGCAGGCGGCCCTGGACAACAAAGAATCGGCTGGTGACACCGACGCCCTC
>JANNGJ010000210.1:0-7575 GCA_031403815.1 Burkholderiales bacterium
CGGTCGTGTCTTGCGCACCACCTCGATCGCGGCCAGATCGTTCACCGGTACGCGCACGAATCCTTCGACCAGCGGGCCAAAGCCGGCCTGCACCTTGGGGTTGCCAGTGGCGGACAGCGTGGCAATCGAGCGGCCATGGAAAGCCGCCTCATAGACCACCACCTCGGGGCGCTCGATGCCTTTGTCGTGACCAAACTTGCGCGCGATCTTCAGCGCGGCTTCGTTGGCTTCGAGGCCACTGTTGCAGAAGAAGGCATTGGTCAGGCCCGACAACTCGGTGAGCTTGGCCGCGAGTTGCTCCTGCAACGGCACATGGTAGTAATTGCTGGTGTGAATCAGCTTGCCGATCTGCTCCTGCAGCGCGGGCACCAGGCGCGGGTGGGCGTGGCCGAGCGTGTTGACGGCGATGCCGCCGAGTGCGTCAAGGTATTCGCGGCCGTCGGTATCCCAGACCCAGCAACCGCGACCATGCGACAGCGCGATCGGCAGGCGGCCATAGGTCTTCATCACATGCGGCTCAGAGGGGGCGGTCATGGGCGCTTCCAGGGCTGGCGAGACAAAAACAAAGGCCGGCAGCGTCACGAACGCACGCGCCGGCTCAGCTTGATTCTACGGTTCGGGTCGGGCAGGCCGACAACCCGACGAGGACTTGAAGACGAAGCCAAGACCATGCTTGCTGCGGCGCACCATTCGCTCACCCCACGAGGCACAATCGCCGCTGCGAAGCTACGACCTGCTGCGATCCTGCGGCAGACCGTGCCCTGTGAAGAGGCGGCCGTCAGCGGGCCGGCGCAGCGGCCCCTTTTGAGCATGACTGCCACGCCCCCGTCCGCCAAGCCGCGCGAGTTCATCATCCGGGGCGTGACGCTGGAGGGCCGCACTTTTCGCCCGAGCGACTGGGCCGAGCGCTTGGCCAGCGCCATGTCCTGTTTTCGTCCTGAGGGCAGCGTGGGCGGCATCGGCGCCTTCATCGGCTACTCGCCCTATTGCGTGCCGACGCTGGTTGATGGTGTCAAGTGCGTGATCGTGAACGAGGCCTTGAGGGCCATCGAGCCGATGGCCTGGGACTTCGTGATGAACTTTGCCCGCGACAACCAACTGCAGCTGGGCGAGGTTTGTGCGCTGCCGGGTGCGTCGTTCGCGCCAGGCTGAGCGTTGCCTGCGAAGGGCAGGCATGAAAAAGCCCGCCGAAGCGGGCTTTCTAAGATGCCGGCGAACCGAGCTTTAAGCGGCGGCAGCGGGCGCTATGGCCATGGCCTTGACCTTGGCGGACAGGCGGCTCTTGTGGCGCGCCGCCTTGTTCTTGTGGAACATGCGCTTGTCGGCAACGGAATCGATCACGCTCTGGGCCAGCTTGAACAACTCACCAGCCTTGGTCTTGTCGCCCGAGGCAACGGCCTTCTGCACGTTCTTGACGACAGTGCGAAACTTCGAACGCAGCGCCGTATTGGCGGCGTTGAGCTTCACGTCCTGGCGCGCGCGCTTCAGGCCCGAGGCGAGGCGAACGGTCTTTTTCTTGGCTTTTGCTGAGGTGGCCATGCTGGGAAGGGTTGCAATTGTGCGAAGTCCGCGAGTTTAGCATGCACTGCAGCAAACGCGCCAACCGCCACTCATCACGTTAGCAACTGCTACCTATAAACTGCCCGTTTTGCCTCTGCACCGCCTGATGCTCATGCCTGCAGCCACCCCCGCATGAACCTGCTCAAGGCCGCGTCCACCGTTTCCCTGCTGACCCTGGCCTCGCGCGTTACAGGGCTGGGGCGCGAGTTGTTGGTGGCCGCCACTTTTGGTGCCAGCGCGGCCACCGACGCATTCAACGTCGCGTTCCGCATACCCAACTTATTGCGCCGCCTGTTTGCCGAGGGCGCTTTCTCGCAAGCCTTCGTGCCCATCCTGGCCGGCACCCGGGCGCGCGAAGGCGACGACGTCACGCGGCTGTTGATCGACGCCGTGGCCACGGTGCTGGCCTGGGCCCTGTTGCTGACCTGCGCGTTTGGCATCGTTGCCGCGCCGATCATTGTCTGGTTGATGGCTTCTGGCCTGGACCGCTTCGACGATGCCGTGGTGATGACGCGCTGGATGTTTCCCTACATCGGCTTCATGTCCATGGTGGCCCTGGCTGCCGGCATCCTCAATACATGGAAGCGCTTCGCCGTGCCGGCAGCGACGCCCGTCTTGCTCAACCTGGCGGTGATTGCCGCGGCCTGGTGGGGCGCACCGTTGTTCAAGGCCTGGGGCCTGGTGCCCATCCATGCCTTGGCCGCCGGTGTGGTGGTGGGCGGCGTGCTGCAGTTGGCGGTGCAGGTGCCGGCCCTGGCACGCATCGGCTGCCTGCCGCGCATCGGCCTGGCGCCCGGCGCGGTGCGGCGGGCCTGGAACCACCCGGGCGTCGGGCGCGTGCTCAAGCAGATGGCACCCGCCTTGCTGGGCGTGTCAGTGGCGCAGATCTCGCTGGTCATCAACACCCAGATTGCCTCGCATGTGGGCGTCGGTGCGGTGTCCTGGCTGACCTTTGCCGACCGCCTGATGGAGTTCCCGACCGCCTTGCTGGGTGTGGCGCTCGGCGTGGTGCTGCTGCCGCAACTGTCGGCCTCGCTGGCCAGCGAAGACAAGGCCCACTATGCCGGCCTGCTCGACTGGGGCCTGCGCCTGGTGGTGCTGCTGGCCTTGCCCTGCGCGGCAGCCCTGTTGGTCTTTCCCGAGCCTTTGGTGGCGGTGCTGTACCACTATGGCGCGTTCACGGCGCGCGACGTGGCCCAGACCGTCACGGCACTACGCGGCTACGGCGTCGGCTTGATTGGTCTGGTGGCTGTCAAAGTATTGGCGCCGGGGTTTTATGCCCGGCAGGACATCCGCACGCCGGTCAAGATCGCTGTGGCGGTGTTGCTGGCCACCCAGGCAATGAACGTCGTGTTCGTGCCCTGGTTCGGCCATGCGGGCCTGGCACTGTCGATCGGCATCGGCGCGCTCCTCAATGCCACCTGTCTGTTCATCGGGCTGCGTCGCAGCGGTGCCTACACGCCGTCGCCCGGGTGGCCTGGCTTCATGCTGCGTGTGGCGATGGCGACCGCGGCGTTGACCGGCGCGCTGGCCTGGCTGGCCTGGCGCATCGACTGGATTGGCCTGGCCGGCGACTGGGGCTGGCGCGCCGCCTTGATGGCGGCCTCGCTGATCGGGGTGGCGGTTCTGTACTTCGGTCTGTTGGCGCTGGCGGGCCTGCGGCCGCGACAGTTCATGCGCAATGCCTGACCTACACTTCCAGCGTATGAGTTCGCTGCGCTTCGAGGCGCCCACCCTGCTGGACTATTTCGCCACTTTGGTGGCCGACGACGCGCAGTTTTCCATGCTCGAAGCGGCGATCACGGTGGCCCAGGACGACCAGCCCGCACTCGATGTGCAAAGGGTGCTGTCGCAGATCGACCAACTGGCCGCCACGCTCAAGCGCCGCCTTGCCACTGACGCAAGCGCCATGCACAGGCTGCGCAGCCTGAACCACTACTTCTTTCAGGAACTTGGCTTTGCCGGCAACGTCAACGACTACTACGACGCCCGCAACAGCTATCTGCAGCATGTCATCGCGACGCGGCGCGGCATTCCCATCACCCTGGCCCTGCTGTTGATCGAGATCGCGCAGCAGATCGGCCTCGACGCCCGCCCGGTGGCCTTTCCCGGCCACTTCCTGGTCAAGCTGAAGATGGCGCAGGGCGAGGTGGTCATCGACCCCTTCACGGGGCAGTCCCTTTCGCGCGAGGAACTCGACGAACGCCTGGCGCCGTACCGCCTGCGCCAGGGCTTGGTCGGGGATTTCGAAGTGCCATTGGGTTTGTTCCTGCAAGCGGCAAGCGAGCGCGACGTGTTGGCGCGCCTGTTGCGCAACCTTCAGGAAATTCACCGCACGGCCGAAGACTGGCGGCGCCTGCTGGCGGTGCAGCATCGCCTGGTGGTGTTGCTACCGCAGGCCTGGGATGAGCGGCGCGACCGCGGCTTGACCTTTGCGGAACTGGGCGAGCGCCATGCGGCTGCGGTCGATCTCGAGGCTTATCTCAGGCATCAGCCCACGGCGGTCGACGCGCCTGCCATCTCCCGGCGGCTGGACGAGTTGCGCCAGACCGGACCGTCACGGCTGCACTGAGGCCTGACCCACGATGGCCCTCAACCCCGCCCAACGTCGCGGCCTTGTCTGGGCCGCATTGGCCCTGAGCGCGGGGCTGCTGTTGTGGCTGCTGGCGCCGGTGTTGACCCCGTTCGTTGTGGCAGCGGTGCTGGCCTATGCGCTGCACCCGGCCGTCGAGGCACTGGCAGTGCGCCGTGTGCCGCGCCTCCTTGCCGTCGTCACGGTGGAGGTGCTCGCGATCACGGCACTGCTGGCTCTGTTGCTGCTGATCGTGCCGATCATCTCCAAGGAGTTGCCACTGTTGCGTGAGCAAGTGCCCTTGCTGGCCGACAGCGTGAACCAGCACCTGACGCCGTGGTTGGCCCAGTTCGGCATCACCGTGTCGCTCGACAGCGCCAGCATCAAGGCCTTTGCCACCAAGCTGCTCGACGCCAACCTGGAGGACTGGATCGGTACCGCACTCAGCTCTGCACGCATCGGCGGCAGCCTGTTGCTGGCCTTTGTCGGCAATGCCATCCTGATGCCGGTGGTGCTGTTCTACCTGTTGATGGACTGGCCGAACCTGGTTGAGCGCCTGCACAGCTTCATTCCGCCGCGCCTGTGCCAAAGTGTTCAAGGCTTCCTCGATGAGTGCGACGGCGTGCTCGGGCAGTACCTGCGCGGACAGCTGATGGTGATGGGCGCGCTGGCGATCTACTACAGCACGGCGCTGGCAGTTGCCGGCTTCGACCTGGCGTTTCCGGTCGGCATCTTCACCGGCCTGGCCGTCTTCATTCCCTACCTCGGCTTCGGCCTTGGCTTGGCGCTGGCGCTGCTGGCGGGCGCGCTGCAATTTGCCAGTTGGTACGGTGTCATTGCCGTGGCCGTCATCTACGGCATCGGCCAGATCGGCGAGAGCCTGTTCTTGACACCGCGCCTGGTCGGCGAGCGCATCGGGCTCAATCCCTTGGCGGTCATCTTCGCCCTGCTGGCGTTCGGCCACCTGCTGGGCTTCATCGGCGTGCTGATTGCGCTGCCGGTCAGTGCCCTGATTCTGGTGGCGCTGCGCCGCGGGCGCGCGGCCTACCTCGCCAGCCGCTTGTTCCTGGGCTGAAGGCGGTGCGGCAGATTCCCTTGGCCATCGGCCCGGCGCCCGCGCACACCTTTGATGCCTTCTTGCCGGGCGCCAACGCCGCCGCCCTGGCCCATCTCCAGACCTTGGCCGCGACGCTGAACCAGCCGACGACCGTGCCGCCAACGCCCGTCTACCTGTGCGGTGCCCACAGCAGCGGCAAGACTCATCTGCTGCGGGCGTTGGCAGCGCAGGCCGCTGCCCAAGGCCTGCGCAGCGCCTGGTTTGACGCGGGGAGCTCGCCGCCCTGGCAGTTTGACGACAGCTGGGCGCTGGTGTTGATCGACGCGTGTGAGGCCCTCGATGCGGGCCAGCAACACGCCGCATTCGCCCTCTTCATCGAAGCCGGTGTGCAGGGTGTGCCCATCGTCGCTGCCGGTGCATTGCCCCCGGTGGACCTTGCCTTGCGCGAGGACTTGCGCACCCGCCTGGCCTGGGGCCATGTGTTCGCCCTGGAGCCCCTGAGCGAGGGCGACACTCGCGCCGCCCTGCGTCGCGAAGCCGATCGCCGCGGCATCTTCCTTTCCGACGAGGTGATGGACTATTTGCTGAGCCGTTTCTCGCGCGACTTGCAACACCTGATGGCGCTGCTGGACCGCCTCGACGAGTTTGCGTTGTCGCAGGGGCGGGCCGTCAGCGTGCCCCTGCTCAAGCGCATGTTCGAGCAAGAAGGCGCTGAGCTGTGAGCGTATGAACCTGACACTCTTCGATCTCGACAGCACCCTGATCCAGGCCGACTCCGACCATGCCTTCGGCGAGTTCATGGTGGCCATCGGCTGGGTCGATGCAGAGGCCTTCAGGCGCCGCAACGATGCCTTCTATCAGGACTACCAGGCCGCGCGCCTGGACATCGACGCTTACATCGACTTCGCCACCGCGCCGTGGCGAGATCGTCCCGAAGCCGAGGCTTTGGCCATGCGCGAGCGCTTCATGGACGAAGTCATGCGTCCCCAGATCGACGCGCGCGCCCTGGCCCTGGTCAGGCGCCACCAGGCGGCGGGCGACCTCGTGGCCATCGTCACCGCAACGAATGAATTCATCACCCGGCCGATTGCCGACGCCTTCGGTGTGGCGGCCCTGATCGCGGTGGAACTCGAGCGCGACGACAATGGGCGCGTCAGCGGCGCGGTACGCGGGGTGCCGTCGTTCCGCGAAGGCAAGATCCTGCGCGTGCAGCAATGGCTGGCTCGGCAGGGCTGGCGCCATGCCGATTTCAGCCGCATCAGCTTTTACAGCGACTCGACCAACGACCTGCCGCTGCTCGAATGGGCCACCCACCCGGTGGCCACCAACCCCAGCCCGGCGCTGGCCGACATGGCCGCGAAGCGCGGCTGGCCGGTCTTGAACCTGTTCACAAAAGAAGAACCATGATCCGCAAATTCATCGACAAGCTGCTCGGAAAAGCACCGCCGACCGCTGCCAAGGACACCCGTGTGCCGCTGGGCAAGCGCTTGGAAGTGCCTGCGGCCGAACACGGCATCAACCCGGACTTGCTCGACGAGCGCGCTGTCAAGGTCGTGCGCACCCTGCAAGATGCCGGGCACGAGGCCTACATCGTGGGCGGCGCGGTGCGCGACCTGCTGGTCGGCCGCCGGCCCAAGGACTTCGACGTCGCCACCGACGCCACGCCCGAGCAGGTGAAGTCGCTGTTCCGCCGCGCCTTCATCATTGGGCGGCGCTTTCGCATCGTGCACGTTGTCTTCGGACGCGGCCGCGACCACGAGGTGGTCGAGGTCTCGACCTTTCGCGCCTACCTGGATGCCGAACAGGCCGAGCAGGTGGGTGGCAATGAGAAAACGTCCAAGAGCGAGCTGGCGGGCAAGAGCCACGTCGTCGACGCGGCCGGCCGTGTCTTGCGCGACAACGTCTGGGGCCCCCAGGTTGAGGACGCCGCCCGGCGCGACTTCACCATCAACGCGATGTACTACGACCCCACGACGCGCATCGTGGTCGACTACCACGGCGGCTTGAAGGACATCAAGAAGCGTGCCCTGCGCATGATCGGTGACCCGGCCACACGCTACCGCGAAGACCCGGTGCGCATCATTCGTGCCGTGCGCTTTGCCGCGAAGCTGGGGTTTGACATCGAGCCCGCGTCGCGCGCGCCGATCCGCGAGATGGCGGCCCTGCTCGACAACGTGCCCAGCTCGCGCCTGTTCGACGAGCTGTTCAAGCTCTTGCAGACCGGCCACTCGCTGGCCAGCGTGGCCGAGCTGCGCAAACAGGGCCTGGGCAAGCAGTTCCCCCTGCTCGACCCCTTGATGGCCGACGGCGTCAAGCACAAGAACCAACGTGTGCAGTTCATCGAGGCGGCCCTGGCCGATACCGATGCCCGCATCGCCCAGGACAA
>JANNGJ010000211.1:0-15086 GCA_031403815.1 Burkholderiales bacterium
ATCAGCATGAACAACCGTCGCACATCCTTCACGGGTGGCAACCAAGTGCTCCGTCGCGTTCCCCGTCCGGCAACGGGTTCGATTCACCACTGCGGTCGCAGAGGAATTCGTGCGGC
The DNA here is from genome assembly GCA_031403815.1 of Burkholderiales bacterium. Lineage (GTDB taxonomy): Bacteria > Pseudomonadota > Gammaproteobacteria > Burkholderiales > Burkholderiaceae_C > CADEEN01. Next base: position 117 of record JANNGJ010000211.1, read on the forward strand.
TACTTGACAAAGAGAAGCCATATCAGCGTTCGCGGCGAGTTGGTGCGCGGGCTTCAGCTATACGGGCCTTCCAGCCCTCATTGCCAGCCTGCGGGCAACCAACGCGTTTGAGGAGTCGCCAACGCAGTACAAGCTGCTCATTGCGGCGCCGGTGGCAAGCTGAGCCTCGCCCAACGCATAAAAACGCGAGACTCTTCGACATCGAGATCAAGGTGAGACCGACAGCCGCGCCGGTTGGGCATCTGAAGATTGCTCTGGCCTGATCAGCGTTCGGAGCGCTGCTTCCGCTGCCAGAAGTGGTTGCGCACCAGATTGCAGCGTGTTTCAGTGAAGACGGCAATCGACGCCAACATTGGATCAATCCTCGAAGTCCTTGTTGTTCCCCGAGTACCGGCGCCGGGTGCTCAGCGCTGCCGCTACCAGGTGTTAGACTCGCCGCGTCGCAAACGCAACGCAATGCCGTCATGAAGACTTCCACGTTTCCCTCCCTGCGCGTCGAGGCCGAATTGCGTGAAGCCGCCGAGAGCGTACTGCGCGAAGGCGAGACGCTGACGAGCCTGATCGAAACGTCGATGCGAGAGACGATTCATCGGCGGCGCGCGCAAGGCGAATTTCTCGCACGCGGTCTGCGCTCGAGCGAGGAAGCCAAGCGCACGGGCGTCTATCACCCGGCGCCAAAGGTGCACGCCGAAATGCAAAAGAGGCTCGATGCCCGACGCAAGAAGGTGCTTGGGTGAGTGCTGCGTTCGCGGTGCGCTACACCAGCACCGCACGCGACGACCTGCTGCGCCTGTTCGACTTTCTGCTGGATAACGCGAAGACCGTCGAAGACTTCGACGATGCTCAGACGAGCATCAATGCCATCACCGCGGAAGTCGAAGACCGACTTGCCCGATCACCGTTCATCTACCGCAAAGTGGGCGACAACCCGTTCGTGCGCGAGCTGATCGTTCCGCATCAAGCATCAGGCTACGTCGTGCTGTACGAGATTGAGGACGGCTCGCTCGTCAACATTCTGGCGGTTCGCCACCAACTTGAAGACGACTACTATTGATCCGAGCGCCAAGCCAGCAGCCGCTCCGGCTGGGGAATTGAAGATCGCCCTGGCCTGATCAGATGTCCCGGATCAGTTGCCGAAACTCGTCCACGTCTTCAAAGCTGCGGTACACCGAAGCAAAGCGCACGTAGGCCACCTTGTCGATGCGCTTCAACTCGCGCATCACCAACTCACCCCGCCGCGTGGACGCCACTTCGCGGGCGCCGCTGTTCAGCAGCTTGTCTTCGATGCGCTCCACGGCGGCGTCGATCTGCTCGACGCTGACCGGGCGCTTGCGCAAGGCCAGTTGCATCGAGGCGCGCAGCTTGGCGCGCACAAATTCGGCGCGGCCGCCGTCCTTCTTCACCACTGTTGGCAGCGCGATCTCGGGGCGCTCGTAGGTGGTGAAGCGCTTGTCGCACTTCAGGCAACGGCGGCGCCGCCGAATCACGTCGCCTTCGTCGGACTCGCGGGTCTCGACGACCTGAGTTTCCTCGTGGCTGCAGAAGGGGCAGCGCATCGCGGCCTATTTGCTGTAGACCGGGAAGTCGCGCGTCAGCACGGCCACTTTGGCGCGCACCGCCGCCAGGTTGGCTTCATCGTGCGGCTTGTCGAGCACGTCGGCGATCAGGTGCGCCGTTTGGCGCGCTTGCTCTTCCTTGAAGCCGCGGGTGGTGAAGGCGGGTGAGCCCAGGCGAATGCCGCTGGTGACCATGGGCTTTTGCGGGTCGTTCGGGATGCCGTTCTTGTTGCAGGTCATGTGCGCCAGGCCGAGGATGGCTTCGGCCTCCTTGCCCGTCAGGCCCTTGGGCTGCAGGTCGACCAGCATCACGTGGCTTTCGGTGCGGCCGCTGACGATGCGCAGGCCGCGCTGTGTGAGGGTTTCGGCCATCACGCGGGCGTTGGCTACCACTTGCTGCTGGTAGACTTTGAAGGCAGGCTCCAGCGCTTCCTTGAAGGCCACTGCCTTGCCGGCAATCACGTGCATCAGCGGGCCGCCCTGGATGCCGGGGGAAGATGGCGCTGTTGACCTTCTTGGCAATCGCCTCGTCGTTCGTCAGGATGATGCCGCCGCGCGGGCCGCGCAGGCCCTTGTGGGTGGTGGAGGTCACCACGTCGGCATGCGGCACCGGGTCGGGGTAGACGCCGGCGGCGATCAAGCCAGCGTAGTGCGCCATGTCGACCATGAAGATCGCGCCGACGGCCTTGGCCACCTTGGCGAAGCGCTCGAAGTCGATGGCCAGGCTGTAGGCCGAGGCACCGGCGATGATCAGCTTGGGCTTGGCTTCATGCGCCAGGCGCTCCATGGCGTCGTAGTCGATGGCCTCGTTCGCGTCCAGGCCGTAGCTCACCACCTCGAACCATTTGCCGCTCATGTTCAGCGGCATGCCGTGGGTGAGGTGGCCGCCTTCGGCCAGGCTCATGCCCATGATGGTGTCGCCGGGTTGCAGCAGGGCGAAGAAGACGGCCTGGTTGGCTTGCGAGCCCGAGTTGGCCTGGACGTTGGCAAAGTTGGCGCCGAACAGTTGTTTGCAGCGGTCGATCGCCAGTTGCTCGACCACGTCAACGTGTTCGCAGCCGCCGTAGTAGCGGCGGCCGGGGTAGCCCTCGGCGTATTTGTTGGTCAGCTGCGAGCCTTGGGCGGCCATGACGGCGGGCGAGGTGTAGTTCTCGCTGGCAATCAGCTCGATGTGGTCTTCTTGGCGCCGGTTCTCGGCCACCACAGCGGCCCAGATTTCGGGGTCGATGTGGGCAAGGGTGTACTGGCTGCGGTCAAACATGGAGGCAGTCCTCTTCAGGGTGAAGGGCCATCGCGGCGACCCGGCGTGCGGATCAGACGGAGGGCTGCCCAGGCGAACGGCTGACGCGCCCCTGGCCGCGCTTGTTTTCGCGCCAGGGCCGCCTGCACTTCCCGGTGGTGAGCCACCTCGGGGGCCGACGCCGCCCTATCGCCAGTCGCGCAGGCCTTCAGTGTAGCGGCTGCAGCGTGCGCTCAGCTCGTTGTGGTCAGCTCAGCGTTGCCAGCTGTTCGCTGGGCTTGGGGCGCGCAGGCGCGTCGCCCTGGTCAGCGGCGGGCTCATTGCCCGGGTTGGCGCGCACGGGTACAGCAGCGGCAGCCTGCGGCACATTGATCGACACGGCTTTGCCGGCAGCAACCTGGCGCAGGTTCGCCTGCTCGTTCAGCACCTTGTTGGCATAGCCACCGTCTTGCGGCAGGTTGCCGGCGCCAACATAAAAGCGCAGGCCGCCCTCCAGGCTGCCGGCACGCGCAATGCACTCCTTGAGCACTTGCACCCCGACACGCAGGTTGGTCAGCGGGTCGAACGCAGCATGGTTGCCCCCGAAGGCCACGTACTTGTCGTCGTGCACACGGGTCATCACCTGCATCAGGCCTTGGGCGCCGACCGTGCTCTGGGCAAACGGATTGAAGCTGGACTCAATGGCCATGATGGCCAGGATCAGGGTCGGGTCGAGCTGGGCCCGCTGGCCGACGGCCCAGGCCTCCTGCACCAGGCGGCTGATGGGCTCCGGCGCCACTTTGTAGCGACGCGCCAGCCATTGCGCAACTGCAGCTTGCTGGCGATTGAGTTCGCGCGGGTCGGCGGCAGTGGCCCGGCTCACGGCGTCGGGTTCGGCCATGGCCAGCAGCAGGTCGCCGTCACGTTCGGCGCGGGCCTCGTTGCGCTCTTGCAGCCAGCCAAGCGCGTATTTCTCGGCGCCATGGCGAATGTCGGGCTGACCAACCACGAAGACCATCACGGTCAGCACGACCAAACCGACGAAGGCCAGGCCGTTGTGGCTGACTTCGAGCAGGCCATTGGCCACGTCACGACCGAACACGGCGCAGGCCGTACGGGCAGATCGGAGCATTTTCAGTGTCTTCACGTCGTTCCCTTTCAAACTGCGGCCCGGGCGGCGCGCGCTCCTGCGTGGAGCGCGGCAGACACATGGCGGCAGTGATAATCGTTGGCGGTGTCGCGCGAGCCCGGCGCTTTGTCACGGATGGCCCTCGAAACGCCGCACGGAAGAGCGGGTTAACCCTGATTTATTCAGGAACGGCAAATTCTAGGAAGCGCCGTAATAACCAGTCAAGACTTTAGAAATACAAAGCTAGCCACAAACAGATATATGAAATACCGTGATTTGCGCGACTTCATGCGCCAACTCGAAGCCGTCGGCGAGCTTCAGCGGGTCACGGAGCCCGTATCGGCGCGGCTTGAGATGACAGCGCTCGCTGACCGCGTGCTGCGCGCAGGCGGGCCAGCGATGCTGGTTGAACATCCAGTGGGTTACAAAATACCTGCGCTCATCAACCTCTTCGGCACCCCGAACCGGGTGGCCCTGGGCATGGGCGCCGACGGGCTCGGCGGGCTGCGCGACGTCGGTCGGGTGCTGGCCAGCTTGAAAGAGCCCGAGCCGCCACGGGGCCTCAAGGACGCCGGCCGCTTGCTGCAAATGGTCAAGGCGCTGTGGGACATGAAGCCAGCCAAGGTGCGCCAGCCGCCCTGCCAGGAGGCCGTGCTGGAAGGCGAAGACGTCGATCTGGGCCAGTTGCCGGTGCAGACCTGTTGGCCCGACGACGCCGGCCCCTTGATCACCTGGGGCCTCACCATCACGCGCGGCCCCCAAAGCGTGCCGACACCGCGGCTGCGCCAGAACCTCGGCATCTACCGCCAGCAAGTGATCGGCCGCCGCGAGGTGATCATGCGCTGGCTTGCCCACCGGGGTGGCGCGCTCGACTTCCGTGACTTCAGTCGCGCCAATCCGGGCCAGCCCTTCCCCATCGTCGTCGCGCTGGGTGCCGACCCCGCCACCATCCTGGGCGCCGTGACGCCGGTGCCGGACACGTTGTCGGAATACCAGTTCGCCGGCCTGCTGCGCGGCAGCCGCACCGAGGTGGCCGACACCGGTGTTGGCGAAGACGCGCTCAAGCTGCAGGCGCCCGCCAGCGCTGAGTTCGTACTTGAGGGCCACATTCCGACAGCCTTGCCTGGCTTTACCAGTGAGAGCGAGCTGGGCGTCAAGCTCAAGGAGCATGGCGGCTACCTGCACGCCCTCGAAGGCCCGTTCGGTGACCACACCGGCTACTACAACGAGCAGGCCTGGTTCCCGGTCTTCCGCATCGACCGCATCACCCATCGGCGTGACCCGATCTACCACTCCACCTACACCGGCAAACCGCCGGACGAGCCGGCGATCTTGGGCGTGGCGCTGAACGAGGTGTTCGTGCCGATCCTGCAAAAGCAGTTTCCCGAGATCGTCGACTTCTACTTGCCGCCCGAAGGCTGCAGCTACCGCATGGCGGTGATCTCGATCAAGAAGGCCTACCCGGGGCACGCCAAGCGGGTGATGTTCGGCGTGTGGAGTTTTCTGCGCCAGTTCATGTACACCAAGTTCATCATCGTCACCGACGACGACGTGAACATCCGCGACTGGCAAGAAGTGATCTGGGCCATCACCACGCGGGTCGATCCGGTGCGCGACACGACGCTGGTGGACCAGACCCCCATCGACTACCTCGACTTCGCCTCCCCGGTCAGCGGCCTGGGCGGCAAGATGGGCATCGACGCCACGAACAAATGGCCCGGTGAGACGGCGCGCGAATGGGGCCGCACCATCAGCATGCCAGCCGAGGTGACGCAAAAGGTGTCGGCGTTGTTCGATGCCGTGATGGCCACCAAACGCAGCTGAGCGCGCGCGCCTGCAGCGATGGCAATGGCTGCGGCGTTGGCGATTGCCGCGATTGTCTTGCCCGCACACTCGGCCGGGCTTATCGTAGCGCTGCCTGACCCGTCAGGCAAACCCAGTGGTGCAGTCTCTGCGCCCAAGGAGCCCGGGACCACTCTCTCCCGAGCCCCGAACGGTGGCGTCAGCCACCCGACCCCTCCCACCCCGGTGCGGAGGGGTTTCGCTTTGTGGGCCGGCGCTTGGCGCTCAGGCGCCGAGCCACCAGCCGATCTTTTCACGCAACACGGCACGCACCAGCAGAAAGCCCTCGGACGAGGGCACCCAGCGCAGGGTCGGCCGCTCGATGCGCGAGGCCAGGCCCATGGGTGCGGGCACCAGTTCCCAGACGCCGCCCACCCGCGTGGTGGCCTGACCGAAAGCACGCAGTGCACGCGGCATGTGCCAACCGTGCGTGACCACCACCACGTGCTCGATCTTGTTCTCCTTCAGCACCATCGCGGCGAACTGCGCGTTCTCGCGCGTGTCGCGCGAGCGGCTCTCAACCCAGCGCAGGGGCCGGCCAAACTCGCGCGCCGCAATCTCGGCCGCCACATCGGCCTCTGATGCGCCGGGCTGCGAGGCATGCCCCAGGCCACCACTGAACATCAAGGGGGCGGCGGTCTGGCGGCCGAGCCAGATACCGAAGCGCAAGCGCTCCAGCGCCAGCGGGCTCAGGCTGGCCACCCCATACTCCGGCGCACTCGCCTCGCGCCCGCCACCGAGCACAACAACGGCCACCGACGCGCGTCCAGCCATGTCGCGGCGCAGACTGGCAATGCGCTCCACAGACAAGGCCGGCGGCGGCGACAGCAGCGATTGCTGCAGCCACTCGCCGACTGCGCTGCAGGCGCTGAGCCAGATGCCGGCCGTGGCCAAAACCAGCATCAGCCAACCCCAGGCACGCCGCCAAAGAATCAGCCGTGCGCCAACCAGGGTCAGCAAGAGCAGAGGCACGGGCGGTAGCAGCACGCTGCTGAGCACCGGCTTCCAGGATTCGATGCCGAGCATCAAGAACAGATCATTCACGGACGGCAGGACATTTCATCGCGCGCCCGATTGTGCCGCAACGTTTCGCGCCGATTGCTTTACTCACCTTGCTGCGGCAGGATGCCACGATGCCCGACACTCCCCGCATGCGATTTGCCACCTGGCCCCGCCCGATGCGTTGGCTGGCTGGCGCTGCCGGTGCCCTGCTGTTGCTGTGGGCCCTTGCCTGGCTGGCCGCTCCGCCGCTGCTGAAGTCGCAAGGGGAGCAGCGTTTGTCGAACCTGCTCGGGCGCCAGGTCAGCATTGGCCGGGTTGACTTCTCACCCTGGTCGCTGGCACTGACGGTCGAGAAGTTGGCTATCGCCGCCGCGCCTGGCGGCGCCAGCCGCGAACCGCTGTTCAGCGTCGAGCGGGTGCACGTGAATGCCGACATGCGCTCGCTGCTGCGCCTGGCCCCAGTGATCGAAGCCATCGATGTCGGAGGCCCGAAGCTGCGCCTGACGCGCCTGGCCGATGGTCGCTACGACGTCGACGACCTGCTCGCGCGCTTCAAGCGCGACACCCCGCCCGCGGCCGACGAGCCGCCGGCGCGTTTTGCGCTCCACAACCTGCGCCTGGCCGATGGCCGCATCGATTTCGATGACCGCCCGGTGCAGCGCCAGCACAGTGTGCAGGGCCTGCAACTGTCGCTGCCCTTCCTGTCCAACCTCGCTTCCGATGTGGCGGTGACGGTCGAGCCGCGGCTGGCCTTCAAGCTCGACGGCGCGGCCTTCGACAGCGGCGCGCAGGCCAAGCCCTTTGCGCAAGACCGCGCCTCGCAGCTCGACCTGCGCATCGCCGAATTGCAGCTCGGGCCTTGGCTGCCCTACCTGCCGGCGGGCCTGCCCTTGCGGCCCAGCCGTGGCGTCTTTGCCAGCCAGTTACAGGTGCAGTTCGCGCTGCCCGCCGATGGCACACCGCGCGTGTCCCTCAAGGGCCAGGCCAGCCTGAATGATGTGGCCCTGGTCACCGCCTCGGACGAGCCACTGGCTGCGTGGAAGCAGTTGCAGATCGGGCTGAACGACGTGCAACCGCTGGCCCGCCGCATCGCCCTGGGCAGCGTCACACTCGATGGTGCTCAGCTCGACGTGCGGCTTACCGCGGACGGCCGCCTAAGCCTGTTGCCGACCCAAGCTGCGCCAGCCAAGGCAGCCGCACCCGTCGCCACGGCGTCGTCGGCAAGCCCGGCCTGGTCAGTCAGCGTCGAGCAAATCGCCGTCACTCATTCACGCATCGATTGGCAGGATGCCGGCACACAACCGGCCACCGCGTTGCGTGCGGATGCGCTTGAGCTTTCGGTGCAGAAACTGCACTGGCCCTTCGACGCGCCGGTGCCACTGAAACTCTCCGGCCGTCTTGGCGCGCCTGACGCCGCCGAGCCCGCTCCCTTCATGGTGCAGGGCGAGGCCAGCGACCGCGTGGCCAAGCTCATGGTCGATTTGCAGGCGCTCGACTTGCGCTGGTTCGCGCCCTACGTGGCGCAGTCGCTGGTGCCGACGCTCGAGGGCCGCATGGCCGTAAACGCCCAGCTCGATTGGGCCAGCGGCGAGCAAGCGCGCATGACGGTGTCGCAACTCTCGGCCAGCGCCACCGACATACGCATCGCGGAGGCCGCCAGCGCCAGCACCGTTCGCAGCAACAAGAAGGCCGCCGCAATGGTTGCCGTGACATTGCCCGCCCTGACACTTGCCGACACCAGCGTGGACCTGCTCGCGCACCGCATCGTGCTCGGCAGCCTCAGGGTCGAGCGGCCTGCGCTGCGCCTGCACCGCAACCGCGAGGGCCAGTGGAACCTGCTGGCCTGGGCCCGGCCTGGCAAGGCAAGCGGCGCTGACGGCAAGGCTCCTGCGGCGCCGGCCTGGCAAGTGCAACTCGGCGAGGCCCAGCTCAGCGGCGGCAGCCTGCACCTGCACGACGAACGGCCCAGCGATGCAGCCGGCGACGCGGTCGAAGCCGTACGCCTGCTGGCCAGTGGCGTCAACGCCAGCGTGCGCGGCCAGGCGTGGCCGGGTGCCGCCATGGCGCGCACGCAATTGCAATTGCGCCTGGCGGCCGACAGCGAGGGCAGCGCCAAGCCTGCGCCGCAGGCCAAGGGCGCCGCCAACATCGGCCTCATCGACTGGAACGGCCAGTTGGCCACGGCACCGCTGCAGGCGCGCGGCAACCTGCGCATCGAGCGCGCGCCGGTGCACCTGTTCGAGCCCTATTTCGGCACCAACCTGAACCTGGATTTGCTGCGCGCCGAAGCCAGTTGGCGCGGCGAGGTGGCGCTGGCTCAACGCAGCAGCGGCCTGGAAGCCAGTGCGCGCGGCGAAGCGCTGCTCGGCGACGTGCGGGTGCACGAGAGGGTCGTGGCCGACGCCGGCTCGGCGCAAGGCAACGAGCTGCTGAGCTGGCAGTCCTTTGCCCTGCGCGGCCTGCAGTTCGCGCTGAAGCCCGGCAGCAGGCCCACGCTCGACATCAAGGAAGCCGCACTGACCGACTTCTACTCGCGCCTGGTGATCACGGAACAGGGCCGCTTCAATTTGCGCGATGTGGCCGCAGCACCCGGCGCAGCCGCGTCTGCGCCTGCCGCGGGTCTTGCCGCGGCGCCGGCAGCACCCGCGGCGTCGGCGCCGTCCACCGTCCCGGGCAGCGGCCTGCCGCTCGACATCAGCATCGGCGGCACGCAACTGGTCAACGGCAAGGTCGACTTCACTGACCGCTTCATCAAGCCGAACTACAGCGCCGCACTGACGGAACTCAACGGCAAGCTCGGCGCCTTCAACTCCACGCGCGCCGAGATGGCCACGCTCGATTTGAAGGGCCGCGCCGCGGGCACAGCGTTGCTCGAGATCTCGGGCGCGCTGAACCCGACCGCGCAGCCGCTGGTGCTGGACATCCGCGCCAAGGCCACCGACCTCGAACTCGCGCCGCTCTCGCCCTATGCGGGCCGCTATGCCGGCTATGGCATCGAGCGCGGCAAGCTGTCGATGGACATCGCCTACAAGATCGATCCCGACGGCAAGCTCGACGCCAAGAACCAGGTCATCCTGAACCAGCTCACCTTCGGCGACAAGGTCGAGTCGCCCGACGCCACCAAGCTGCCGGTGCTGCTCGTCGTGGCGCTGCTGAAGGACCGCAATGGCGTGATCGACATCAACCTGCCCGTCAGCGGCTCGGTCAACGACCCGCAGTTCAGCATCTTCTGCATCGTGCTGAAGATCATCGGCAACCTGTTGGTCAAGGCCCTGACCTCGCCCTTCGCCTTGCTGTCTGGCGGCGGCAGCGACGACCTCAGCTTCGTCGCCTTCACGCCCGGCACGGCCACGATCAATGACAGCGGGCGCAGCACCATCGACAAGGTGGCCAAGGCCCTGACCGATCGGCCAGCCTTGAAGATGACCGTCACCGGCGCCAGCGACCCGGTGAGCGAGCGCGAAGCCTCGCAACGCGCCGCGCTCGAAGCCCGCGTACTGGCGGAGCAGCGCCGTGAAGCGCTGCGCGCGGGTGCCGCCTCTGACGCGCCGCTGCCGCCGCTGACGACGGCCTTGCGCGAGGCGATCGTCAAGCGCCTGTATGCCGATGCCAAGCTGCCCGACAAGCCGCGCAACCTGATCGGCCTGGCCAAAGACATCCCAGTCGCCGAGATGGAAGCCCTGATGCGCAACGCCATCGTCGTCAGCACCGACACCGCGCGCGAGCTGGCCTTGCAGCGCGGCCTGGCCGTGCGCGATGCGCTGATCGCCAAGGGCCTGCCGAGCGAGCGCCTGTTCCTGGCAGCGCCGAAGCTGCGCGCCTCTGGCGAGGACGATGCGGCGTGGTCGCCGCGGGTGCAGTTGGCGCTGAGTACGAACTGAGCGCAGCGCTCAACCGCCGCCGCGCTGCGTGGACAGGTCGAAGTAGCGCATGAAGCGGTGCCAGGCGGCTTCATCGACCTCGCGCGCTTCGAAGCGCACATGCAGGCGCGGCAAGACGATCAGTGCGATGCGGCGCGGCTCGCCGGTGTGCCAGGTGATCGACACGCTGCCGGCATCGAGCGTGATCTCGGCACATCCATCGCGCCATGCAATTGGCCGCTCGCCGCTCGCCCGCGGCAGCCAGCCTCGCAACTCGGCTTCGGTGCAACCCATCTCGCGCTCGAACGTGAAGGCATAGTGCGACTGCATTGACGGCACGACCCTTCGACAAGCTCAGGGCGAACGGCGCGTCACTCAGCCGCCGGCGATCGGGGGCCAGATCGCCAGCACGTCGCCGTCCTTGGGCACGAATGACAGTCGCTCTGCGGGCGGCACATAGACGCCGTTGACGAGCACCAGGTGCACCAGTTTTTCGGGCATGCCGAAGGGCTCGATGATCTTGGCGATGGGCGTGCCATCGGGCACTTCGAGCGGGATCTGGTTGCTGCGGCGGGCTTCGGCGGGCAGGTGCTGAGTCAGGCTGGCGTAGAGCTTGAAGGTGATGTGCATCGTCAGGTCAGCGCCGGGCCGCCCCAAGCGGCCTGACATCCCCCTGGGGGACGCGAGCGCAGCGAGCTAGGGATTGTCATTGCGCATCATGCCCTGACCAGGGCTTTGTGATCCTGCGCCTGCGCAGTGGCCAGGTAGGCCGGCATCAACTGCGTCGGGTCGTCGAGCAAGCGCTGCTTCCACTCGCCCAGTTTCACCTGGCCTTCGACCAGGCCGCGCATCGCGCCGACATGCTCGGTCCAGCCGATGCTGTTGCAGCCGACCAGGCGCTCGCCATTGAACTGCAGGCTGAGGTGCCGGCCGGCGTGGCGGTCGGTCAACTCGACATGCTCGCCGCCGGGCACGCCCTGCCAATCGCCGAAGCTGGTGGAGATGAGGCCCAGCGTGTCGAGCACGTTGATCTGCGTCACGCCGCGCAATTCGGCGCGCTGACCAACCATGTTCAGCGCAGCGACGCGGGCCTGCTCGGCGGCGTTGGGCTGGATCGCGCTGACGATGGTTTTGCCCGAGACCTTGTCGAAGGCCTCGGCGCAGTCGCCCGCGGCATACACGCCTGGCACATTGGTCTGCAAGTGTTCATCGGTCAGCACGCCCACCAAGCACCTCACGCCGCTGTTCTCAAGAAAGCCGATGTTGGGCTTGACGCCGGTGGCGCTGATGACGAGGTCGCACTCAAGATGCTGGCCGTTGGACAGCCTCACGCGCAGCGGCGCATGCGTCTCGATGGCCTCGACCCGCGTGCCGGTGAACACACGCACGCCTTTCTTCTCGCACCAGTCCTTGATCATGCCGCCCGCCGTCGGTCCCATCATGCGCGGCACCATGCGGTCGCCCATCTCCACCACGGTGAGCTGCACGCCGCGTGCGGCCAGGGCCTCCATGATGATGCAGCCGATGAAGCCGGCCCCCATCTGCAGCACCCGCGCGCCCTTGGCCGCACGTTGCGCAATGGCGCGTGCGTCTTGCAGGGTCCAGCAAGGGTGCACGCCCTGGGCGTGGATGCCGGGTATCGGCGGCGAGGCGGGCGAGGAGCCGGTGGCGATCAGCAGGCGGTCGTAGGTCAATGTGCTGCCGTCATCGAGCGTGACGTTCTTCTTCGCCACATCGACGGCTTTGGCGCGCACGCCCCGCTTCACCACGATGCCGAGCTTGGCGTAATGGTCCTTGCCGTGGCGCAGGTGGGTGCCTTCTTCGCCGACGTTGCCGATCAACAGATACGGAATCGCCATGCGCGAGTAAGGCGCCTCGGCCTCGTCGCCGACGATCACGATGCCGTCGTTCGGCGCGTGCTTGCGAATAGTTTCGGCGGCGATCACACCGGCCGGGCCGGCACCGAGGACGACGTGTTTCATGCTTGCTCCAAATTTGAAAGACGGACCGGGACCCGCCGAAGGACAGGCAGCCCCGTCCGTTCGGGCTGAACTTGTCGAAGCCGCAGTCGCGCGTCCGCAGGCCCTTCGACAGGCTCAGGGCAAACGGTGCCGCGCGGGTCTTCGGTTCACAAGCCCAGGCGTTGCCGCGTGGCTGCCGTCAGCGTGCCGTCGGCATTCCAGCCGCGCGCCGCGTAGTACTTGGGCAGCATCTCGGGCAGCATGCTCTTCAGGCCCTTGGCCGGGCCTGTCTTGGCAGGCTCGTTGAGCAGGCGCGGCGGCAGGGTGTCGTCCTTGTCGGTGAAGCCGGCACTGTTGTTGAAGTCGCGCTCCATGTTCCAGATGCGTTCGCCGATCAGGCTCAGGTTCTCGAGCGTGAACTCGGGTCCGCAGGCCGCGGCCACTTGGGGTGCCACGTCGGCCAGGCCCCAGGCGAAGCTGGTGAAGATGCAGATGCCGGCCGAATCGAAGGCCGCCGTCGCATCCTGAAAGGCCTTGACCAGTTCGGGCTTGCCTTCGGCCACCAAGGGGTCCGTCTTGACCGGAATGCCAAACACTTCGGAGGCCACCGTGTAGCCGCGCAGGTGGCAGGCGCCGCGGTTGCTCGTGGCGTAAGCCAAGCCCATGCCCTGGATGCCGCGCGCGTCGTAAGCCGGAAACTCCTGACCCTTGACACTCATGCTCAGCGCGGGGTGGCCGTACTTGGCGGTCAGGCGTTTGGAGCCCTGGCCGATCTCCTTGCCGAACCCGACGCCGTTGGCGGTCAAGTCGGCCAACTCGCACAGCGCCTGGGCCGAGCCGAAGGGCGAGGCGACGCCGATCTGCTCCTTCGTCAGCACGCCCATTTCGTACAACTCCATCACCGCTCCGATGGTGGCGCCGAAGGTGATCGGGTCCATGCCCTGCTCGTTGCAGATGGTGTTGGCGTACTGCAGCGCTTCCAGGTCGTTCACGCCGTTGGCGGCGCCCAGGGCCCAGGCCGCTTCATATTCAAGGCCGCCGGTGGCACCCCAGTACTGCGGCTTGTTGGCGACCGAGAAGTGCGTCGGGTCGATCTTGCTGATGCGCCCGCAGGCGATGGTGCAGCCGAAGCAGGCCTGGTTGGTCACCAGCTGCGCCTTGCCGTCGCTCTTGCGCGGTGCGCCCATGGCTTCAGCGCCAATGTCCTTGGCACCTTCGAACTGACTGTCGCGGTGGTTGCGCGTCGGTAACCCACCCATCTCATTGATCACACTCATCAGCACCTGGGTGCCATAGGTCGGCAGGCCCTGGCCAGTGACGGCGTTGTCGGCCAGGATCTTCTTCTTCTCGTAGGTGACCTTCATGAATTCCTTGGGGTCGGCCAGGTTGCCGACGCCCTTGGTGCCGCGCACCGCAATCGCCTTCAGGTTCTTGCTGCCCATCACGGCGCCGACGCCCGAGCGGCCGGCGGCGCGGTGCAGATCGTTCACCACGGCGGCGAACAGAACCTGGTTCTCGCCCGCCAGGCCGATCGACGAGACGCGGATCAGCGGATCCTGGTGCTGCTTCTTGATCGTCTCCTCCGTCTTCCACACGCTCTGGCCCCAGAGGTGGGCGGCGTCGCGCAACTCGGCCTTGTCGTCTTCGATGAACAGATAGACGGGCTTGGCCGACTTGCCCTCGAAGATGACCATGTCCCAGCCGGCCATCTTCAGCTCGGCGCCCCAGTAGCCGCCTGAATTGGAGCAGGCGATGGCGCCCGTCAGCGGGCCCTTGGTGACGACCGTATAGCGGCCTCCCGTCGAGGCCATCGTGCCGGTCAGCGGGCCGGTGGCCCAGATCAGTTTGTTGGCCGGCGCCAGCGGGTCGACCTTGGGGTCGACCTCGTCGACGATGTACTTGGTGGCCAAGCCGCGCGAGCCCAAGTAGGCGCGGGCCCAGTCCATCTTCAGCGGCTCCGTCTTGACGGTGCCGGCGGTGAGATCGACGCGAAGGATTTTTCCTGCCCAAGACATGTGATTTCTCCTTAAGCAGCAGAGGGCTGATTGCCGAGCTTGTCGGCCCAGGCGGCCATCTTGTTCAGACCGGTCCAGTTCGCATCGACATAGGTGATCGCGCCCGTCGGGCAGGCCGTGGCGCAGGCTGGGTCGCCGCCGCACAAGTCGCACTTTTGCACCTTGCCGGTTTCCTGCACATAGTTGATGGTGCCGAAGGGGCAGGCGATGGTGCAGACCTTGCAACCAACGCAGGTGGCGTCGTTGACCACCTTGGCGCCCGTCAACTTGTCCAGCGTGATGGCCTCGACCGGGCAGGCGTGCAGGCACCAGGCCTCGTCGCACTGGGTGCAGGTGTAGGGCACCTTGCGCCCGGTGTGGTGGAAGTCGAAGACCTTGATGCGCGA
>JANNGJ010000212.1:0-3500 GCA_031403815.1 Burkholderiales bacterium
GGGGTCGCGCAGGCCGTGGCCCAGCGTCAGCGCGCGCGCCTTGGCCACCAGGCGATCAACAAATTCATCGTGGATACCGCGCTCGACGACCAGGCGCGAGCCGGCCGAGCAGATCTGGCCCGCGTTCTCGAAGATCGCCCCGAAGGCGCTGTCCACAGCCGCGTCGATATCGGCATCAGCGAACACCAGCATGGGGGACTTGCCGCCCAGCTCCAGCACCAGCCGCGTCACGTGTTCGGCGGCGGCGCGCATCACCGCCTGGCCTGTCGCCACCGAACCGGTGAATGTGATGTGGTCCACACCGGGGTGGACCACCAGCGGCGCGCCAACGGCCGCGCCGGTGCCGGTGACCACATTGCACACGCCCGCGGGCAAACCCGCGCGGTGCAGCAGCTCGGCCAGCATCAGGGCGGTCAGGGGGGTCTGTTCGGCCGGTTTGACCACCACTGCACAGCCCGCCGCCAGGGCCGGCGCCAGGCCGCGCGCTGTCGTCGAGATCGGGTAGTTCCAGGGGACGATCTGCGCGGCCACGCCGATCGGCTCGTTGAGGGTGTAGGCCAGGTGGTCGGGGCCGAGCGGGATCGTCTCGCCCTGATGCTTGTCGCAGGCACCGGCGTAGTACTCGAAGCAGCGCGCCGCGCCGTTGACGTCGCCCAGCGCTTCGCTCAGCCGCTTTCCCGAATCGAGCGTCTCGACCACAGCCAGGCGCTCGGCGTTTTCGCGGATCAACTCGGCGCAGCGCTGCAGCACGCGCCCGCGCTGCGCCGGCGTGCTGCGTCGCCAAGGCCCGGCGAATGCCGCGCGAGCCGAACGCAGCGCCACATCGACATCGTCTGCATCACCGGCAGCGAAGTCGGTGAAAGCCTCGCCGGTGCCCGGGTCCAGGCTGGCCATGCGCGCGCCCGAAATCGCGGCAACCCATTGCCCGTCGACGAAGTGCTGCGCGGGCAGTCCGGGCAGCGTGCCTGTGTTCTGTGCCTGCTGCACCAGGGCCTGCAATGTCGACCTCGGCGCCATCACTGCCACTCGCTTTGCTGGTGCTGTGAACGCGCCAGCCAATCGGGGTGAATGTCCACCCCCCAGCCCGGCGCACTCGGCACCATGACCTTGCCGTCGCGCACGGCGTAGGGTGATTCGACGAACAGGCCCTCCTGCCAGGGGTAGTAGTCGGGGCCTTCGATCGACAGCTCGAGGTACTTGCCGGCGTTGGGTATCGCCGCCAGCAGGTGCATCGTGAACAAGGTGACCATCGACAGGTTGGCGCTGTGCGGCGTGCAGGGCAGCCCCGCGCTGTGCGCCATGCGCGCCACGCGCAGCGTGCGGGCCAGGCCGCCCAGGTAGCAGATGTCGGGCTGCACGATGTCCACCGCCTTCATCTCGATCATGTGGCGCCACAGCGGCAGGTAGTTGTCTTGCTCGCCGCCGCAGACGTCGAGCGCCAGCGCTTTGCGCACCTGCCGCGTCTGCTCCAGCTCCCAATAGGGGCAGGGCTCTTCGAAGTGACTGATGCCGTGGGCTTGCAAGAGCTGGCCGACTTCGATCGCGCGCTGCGGCGAATAACAACTGTTGGCATCGACCAGCAGCGCCACGTCCGGGCCCAGCGCGCGGCGCACAGCCGGCACGATGGCCTCGGTGCGGCCCGGCCATTCGTCGGCGTCGTGGCCGTACTCGGCGCCGACGCGGAACTTGAAGGCGTCAAAACCGAAACGCTCGCGCAGGCCGGCCAGGCGTGCCGCCTCCTGCTCGGGCGTGATGTCGCGCTTCATCGACGACGCATAGGCGCGCAGCGGACCGGGCCGGCCACCGATCAGCTCGCACACCGGCTTGCCTTCGAGCTTGCCAAGCAAGTCCCACAGCGCGGTATCGACGCCGCCGATGGCGCGGTAAAGGTGCGAGCCCGGAAACTTGTGTTCGCGCTCGCAGACCCTGTCCACCAGCGCGTCGATATCGAGCGCATCCTGCCCCAGCACCCAGGGCGCCACCTGGCGGTGCAGAACCAACGCACTGATGTCAGCGTGGTAAGTCGATACCTGGCCCCAGCCCTGCGCGCCGTCGTCGCTGGTGATGCGCACGAAGCCGACAAAGGCGTTGCAGAAGGTCTCGATGCGCTGGACTTTCATGCGCCATGATCGAGTGGCCCTGCGGCCCCCGACAGGTCCATTCTGAACATTCCGTGATACCGTTTCCGGCCCCCATTCACCGTGAAAGACAGGCCCGATGGTCAAGCGCGCAGGCGGTGCCTTGCTGCTGTCAGTTTCCATCGACCCCGACTCGCGCCGCCCAGTCAGCATCCAGCTCTATGTCGCGCTGCGCGACCTGATCCTGTCGGGTGGCTTTGCCGTCGGTGAGCGGCTGCCGGCCAGCCGCACGCTGGCGCGCCAGCTCGGCCTGTCGCGCACCACAGTCATCGATGCCTTCGAGCGTCTCACCGCCGAGGGCCTGATCGAATCGCGCGTAGGCGCCGGCGCCAACGTCAGCCACGCGCTCGATGCCGAGCGCCCGCGCCCGCAGGGCACACCGACCGGCGCGGCGGTGCATCCGCCGCCGGCTCGCTTGTCGCGGGCCATGACGCAGGCAGTGAGTTTGTTTGCCGAGCGCCGGCGCCTGCCCTCGGCCGCGCGCGCCTTCACCACCGCCCTGCCCGCCTTCGAGGCCTTCCCGATGGCGCAATGGGCGCGGCTGGCGGCCAAGCACTGGCGTGGCTCGCGCAACGACGTGATGGGTTACGGCGAACCCTTCGGCCATCCGGCGTTGCGCCAGGCGATTGCGCTGCACCTGCGTGCGAATCGAGGCATCAGTTGCGATGCCGAACAGATTTTCATCGTCGGCGGCGCCCAGCAGGCCTTTCACCTGATCGGCCTGACCCTGCTCGACCCGGGCGACAAGGTCTGGTTCGAGAACCCGGGCGCCATCGGCGCGCGCAACAGCCTGATCGCCTCCGGCGCCGAGCTGGTGCCGGTGCCCGTCGATGAACATGGCCTGCGCGTCGCCGAAGGCCTGCGCCTGAGCCCGCAGTTCCGCCTGGCCTTCGTGACGCCATCGCACCAGCAACCGCTGGGCACCGTGATGAGCCTGGAGCGGCGCTTCGCGCTGCTGCATGCGGCCGAACACGCCGGCGCCTGGATCATCGAAGACGACTACGACGGCGAGTACTCCTTCGGCGGCCCGCCACTGCCCACCCTGAAGAGCGTCGACACCACCGGCCTGGTGATCTATGTCGGCACGTTCAGCAAATCACTCTTCCCATCGCTGCGGCTGGGCTATGTGCTGGCACCGCCGGCGCTGGTGGACACCTTGAACATCATCATGAACAAGCTGCTGCACGGTGTGCCGACCAGCACGCAGGCCATGGTTGCCGACTTCATCGACGAAGGCCACTTCGCGGTGCACCTGCGCCGCATGCGCCGCATCTACGCCGAGCGCCACGAAGCCCTGTGCCAGGCCGCGCAGGCCCGGCTGGCAGGAGCGCTGGACATCGTGCCCAGCCACAGCGGCCTGCA
>JANNGJ010000213.1:0-6736 GCA_031403815.1 Burkholderiales bacterium
CACTGGCTGACGGAGCGCTGGCACTGCCGCATGTGGATCAGCGCCACCGACTACAACGCCGCGCGCATGGCCAGCCAGAGCACCACGGGCTTCGGCGGCGAACGCTCGGCGGCCTTCTTTGCCAGCCACGGCCTGACCGACTCCGAGGCCCTGGCCAAGGTGCGCGCGCGCTCGAACTACTACGCCGGCATGGTGCCGCAGGTGCCGGACAGCTACCGCCGCCTGATGGACGGGATGCTGTTGGACATCGGCGGCCACGCCTGGCGCTGCATCGCCGGCTATGGCCACGCCCCCGAGCACATGGCCCTGCACGCGCCGGCGCGCAAGCTGTTGATCTCGGGCGACATGGTGTTGCCGCGCATCTCGACCAATGTCAGCGTCTACGACCTCGAGCCCGAGTCCGACCCGCTGGCGCTGTTTCTGGCCTCGCTGCACCGCTTTGACGGCCTGCCGGCCGACACCTGGGTGCTGCCTTCGCACGGCAAGCCCTTCACTGGCCTGCATGCGCGCACGCGCCAGTTGCACCAGCATCACGACGAGCGTCTGGCCGATGTGATGGCCGCCTGCGCCGAGCGCCCCAGCCACGCCGCCGATCTGCTGCCGGTGTTGTTCAAACGCGCGCTGGACTTGCACCAGACCACCTTCGCAATGGGTGAGTCCATCGCCCACTTGCATGCGCTTTGGCACGCCGGCAAGCTGGTGCGGCGCGCCGACAGCGCGGGGGTGTGGCGCTTCGGCGCAGGGTGACTCTTGCACCGATGCAACAAGACAAAAGCCCGCAGGGCAAGCTCTGCGGGCTTCGGTCTTCCCCCTGCTGATTCCCCTTTTTTCCCTCACCGGCCCATGCAAGGCTGCGGTGTGCGTGACAGCGTTGAAGGCAGTGTGGCGTCAAGTCGGGCGAGCCGCCATCCCCGATTGCGGGGTCTGCGCGCGGCCGGCCCGCATCGCCAGACCGTCAATGCGCGTGGGTGGGGCGCCGCGTCAGTCAAACACCGGCAGCATGTCGTCGCGTAGGCTGCCGCGGGCACGCTCGTAGTCGGGCACCACGGAGCGCACAACGTCCCAGAAGGCCGCACTGTGGTTCATCTCACGCAGGTGGGCGAGTTCGTGGGCCACCACGTAGTCGATGGTCGGCATCGCAAAGTGCACCAGGCGCCAGTGCAGGCGGATCGCTCCATCGGCGCCGGCGCTGCCCCAGCGCGTGGTGGCGGAGCTGAGCGACAGGCGCGTCATGCGCACCCCGAGCTGGGCTGCGAAGTGGCGGCAACGCTCTTCGAAGATGCGTTTGGCCTGGCGCTGCAGCCAGCTCTGCACGGCATCGCGGATCTGCTCTGGCGCGGCGCTTTGCGGTAGGCCCACATGCAGGGTCAGGCGCGGCACGCCGGGCAGGGTGTCGGGCGCGGTGTGCAGCACGGCGCCGGTGCTGCGTGTGTCCAGCACCACGATCACGCTCTCGCCCAGGAAGGGAATCGTCGTGCCATCGCACCACTCGACCTTGGCCTGGGCCAGACGGCGCGCGCGTTCGTCCTGCTCTTGCAGTTTGGCCAGGATCCAGCGCGCTTTCTCTTGCAAAGCGGCGTCGACATCGCCGCGGCCGACCCAGCGCGGTGCGCTGACCACCAGGCCATCGCTGCCGATGATGAAGCCGATGCTCTTGCGCCGGGCGCGGCGCAACTCATAGGCCACGGTGTGGCCGTTCAGCCGCGCCTCGTGGGTGGCGCGCGGGTGGCGCCAGGTTGCCGGCCGCGTCATGTCGGCCAGCGGCGCCGCGGGCGCGGCCGGCGCGTGCGGGGCAGCGGCAGGGGCTGCCGCCGGACTCGGCTGCAATGCGGTCGAAGTCGGCAAAGCGGAATCCGCGGCAATCGCCGCGCTCGGGATGGCGGCGGTATCGAACAGATCGAGCTGAGCGGCGTCGACGGCGTGGGGGCGTGGCATCGGTGCGGCCTCAGGCGGCGTAGGCGTCGGCGTCGAGTCGGCGCATTTCGGCCTCGATCCAGGCCTCGATCTCGCGCATCATTTCCTCCGGCTCGCGGCCGGCGGAAGGGATCGGGGTGCCGATGGAGATGTCGATCACGCCGGGGCGCAACAGCAGACTCTTGCGCGGCCAGCAGCGCGCCGAACTGACGGCGATCGGCACGACCGGCGCGCCCGTGGCGACGGCCAGGCGCGTCGCCCCCGATTTGTAAGTGCCCTTGGCGCCGCGCGGTGTGCGGGTGCCTTCGGGAAACATGATCACCCAGTGGCCCCGCGCCAGCAGCGCCTTGCCTTGTGCCGCCACCTTGGCCCAGGCCTCGTTGCGCTTGCTGCGGTCGATGTGGATCATGTCGAGCCGGCCGATGGCCCAGCCGAAGAACGGGATGTAGAGCAGCTCGCGCTTGAAGACATAGGCCAGCGGGTGCGACATCAGGGTCGGAAAGGCGAACGTCTCCCAGGCTGACTGGTGTTTCGGTGCCAGGATCACCGGCGCCAGCGGGTCGGCCGACGGCAGGTGGTGCATGCCCTGCACGCGGTGCTGCACGCCGCAGATGACACGCGCGCCCCACACCACCACCCGCAGCCAGGCCACGCAGATCCAGTACAGCGTGTCGCCGCGGATGAATATCGACGACAGCAGCACGGCCAGCGCATACGGCACCACTGTCAGCGCCATCCAGACGATGAACAGGCCGGAGCGCAGGGCGGACAGCAGCATCATCGCGCCGGCCTCAGTGGGTCAGGGGACCGGGCTGTGAGTCTTCACCGACGACGCCCAGGCGGCGGTGCTCACGGTGCAGCAGGAACTCGGCGAATGCCGCCAGGTCGTCGTGCACCGTCGCGCACTCAATCCCGCCCACCCACTGCGCCAGTTGCTCGGCACTGAGCGCGGCGGCGCGACCGGTGCGCACCAGATGGGGTTCGCAGCCGGCGGCCTGCGCGGCTTGCAGATCACGCTCGGTGTCGCAAACCATGGGGATGCCGGCCATCAGGCTCTCCAGGCCATAGCGGCCGGCAATTTGCAGCATCAGGCCGGGCAAGGGTTTGCGGCAGTCGCAGTGCTCCTCGACGGCATGCGGGCAGAAGAACACGGCGTCGATGCGCCCGCCTTTGTCGGCCAGCAGCTGCATCATGCGGCGGTGCACCGCATTGAGCGCGGCCATGTCCACCAGGCCGCGGCCGATGCCCGACTGGTTGGTGGCCACCACGGTGTGCCAGCCGGCCTGGTTCAAACGCGCCACCGCCTCCAGCGCGCCGGGCAGCGGCTGCCATTCCGCCGGGTCCTTGACGTGATCGTCGCGAAAGACATTGAGCACACCGTCGCGGCCGAGGATCACGAGCTTGGGGTGGTCACGGTGCACGGCGGGGCCTTGTCAGGAAGCCAGCTTGGACAGGTCGGCAATGCGGTTCATCGCCGCATGCAGGGCGGCCAAAAGGGCCAGGCGGTTGGCACGCAATGCAGGGTCGTCGGCATTGACCATCACGCTATCGAAGAAGGCATCGACCGGCGCCTTCAACACGGCGAGTTCGCGCAGTGAGGCGGCGTACTCGGCATTGTCGAAGAGCGCGTCGGCCAGGGGCTGCACGCTGTGCAGCGCAGCCGCCAGCGCGCGCTCGGCGGGCTCGACAAGCAAAGTGCTGTCAACGGTTGCCGCGGCTGCAGCGTCGCTCTTCTTCAGGATGTTGGCGATGCGCTTGTTGGCGGCAGCCAGCGAGGCGGCCTCGGGCAGCGCGGTAAAGGTGCGCACTGCCGCCAGGCGCTTGGGCACCTCGGCCAGCCGCGCCGGCCGAAGCGACAGCACGGCATCGACCTCGTGGGCGTTGTAGCCCTGTTCGCGCAGGCTGCCGGTAAGGCGGTCATACACAAATGCCTCAGCTTCGGCGACGCTGGCAGTCGTTGGTGTGGCCCACATGAGTAGAGGCACTTCGTCCGCAACTGGCGGACGCCCGGCTGCTAGTGCCTCCCTGGACTGCTTTGCAGCGTCTACATCAAATCGTTGCTGTTGGCTCACGCTGTGCTCCCGCTGAGCAGTGATCAGCAGTGACCGCAGATCGATGGCCAGACCGCGCTCGACCAGCATCCGGATCAGGCCCAGGGCGTGTCGCCGCAGCGCAAACGGGTCCTTGTCGCCAGTCGGTTTCTCGCCGATGCCAAACAGGCCGACCAGGGTTTCGAGTTTGTCGGCCAGGGCCACCACCAGGCCGACCTCATTGCGCGGCAGCGTGTCGCCCGCAAAGCGCGGTTTGTAGTGATCTTCGACGGCGAAGGCAATCGCTTCGCTCTCGCCATCGTGGCGCGCGTAGTAGCCCCCCATCACGCCTTGCAGCTCGGGGAACTCGCCGACCATGTCGGTGACCAGATCGGCCTTGGCCAGTTGCGCTGCGCGGTCGGCTTGTTGCGCCAGCACGGAGCCACCGATTTGCTCGCCGATGGTCCGCGCAATGGCGCGCACGCGCTCGATGCGTGCCCCCTGCGAGCCCAGCTTGCCGTGATAGACCACTTTGTCGAGCTGCGGCAAGCGCGATTCGAGCGTCTGCCTGCGGTCTTTGTCGAAAAAGAACTTGGCGTCGGCCAGGCGCGGCCGAATCACGCGTTGATTGCCTTCGATGATGGCGCCCGGGTCGTCGGGGCGGATGTTGCTGACGACGAGAAACTTTTCGGTCAGCTGGCCGGCGCTGTCAAGCAGCGGAAAGTACTTCTGGTTGGCCTTCATCGTCAGGATCAGGCACTCCGGCGGCACGGCCAGGAACTCGGGCTCGAAGCGGCACGGCAGCACGTTGGGGCGCTCGACCAGGGCCGCCACTTCGTCGAGCAGGGCGTCGTCGTCGATGGGGGTCAGGCCTTCCAGCGCCGCGGCCTGCTGCAACTGGCGCACGATCTCGGCACGGCGCTCGCCAAAGCTGACCATGACCGCGGCTTGGCTCTGCATCTGCTGCGCGTAGTGGTCCGCATCCAGCAGCACCACCGGCTCCCTCTGGCCCTCGAAGCGGTGGCCCTGCGTGCTGCGGCCCGCCATCAGGCCGAAGGCGGTAATCGGCACCACCCCGGCGCCGTGCAACGCCACCAGGCCATGTACCGGGCGCACGAAGTTCACGCTGGTCCAGCCATCGGCGAGCTGGTAGCTCATCAGTTTGGGGATCGGCAGCGCGGCCAGTGCGGCGTCGAGCGCCACCTGTAAGCCGGCGGCCAGCGTGGCGCCGCGCACCGAGGTGGTCCAGAACAGGGCTTCGGCTTTGCCGTCGGGCTTGCGCTCGAGCTGACCGACGACACTGGCGTCGGCGCCCAGCGCAGCCAGCCTTTTCAGCAGCGCGGGCGTGGCTTGGCCCTGGGCGTCGAGCGCCACCGTGACCGGCATCAGCTTGTGCGTGACGCTGCGGTCGGCCGCTTGCGCCTGGACGGCGCTGATGTGCGCGGCCAGCCGGCGCGGGGTGGCAAAGGGCGTCACCGCCGCGTGGTCGCCGCACAGGCCCTGCGCCTTCAGGCTTGTCGCCAGGGATTGCGCAAACGACTCGCTGAGCTTCTTCAGCGCCTTGGGTGGCAGCTCTTCAGCGAGCAGCTCAACCAACAGGTTGCTCGGGGTCGTGCTCATCAGGCCGCCTTCTTGGCCGTCTTGGCGATCAGGGCCAAGGTTTCGTCGGCCCAGGCCTTGGGGGCCATCGGAAAGCCCAGCCGCGCCCGGCTGTCGAGGTAGCTCTTGGCCACCGCACGCGCCAGCACGCGGATGCGGCCGATGAAAGCCGCGCGCTCCGTCACGCTGATCGCGCCGCGCGCGTCCAGCAAGTTGAAGCAGTGCCCGCACTTGAGCAATTGCTCGTACGCCGGCAGGGCGAGCTGCTCGCCCATCAAGTGTTTGCTCTGCTTTTCGTGCTCGGTGAAGGCCGAGAACAGGAAGTCGACGTCGCTGTGCTCGAAGTTGTAGGTGCTTTGCTCGACCTCGTTCTGGTGGTACACGTCGCGGTAGCTCAAGCCGGCCGTCCACGTCAGGTCGTACACGTTGTCCACGTTCTGCAGATACATTGCCAGGCGCTCCAGGCCGTAGGTGATCTCGCCCGTGGTGGGCTTGCAGTCGATGCCCCCGACCTGCTGGAAGTAGGTGAACTGCGTGACCTCCATGCCATTGAGCCAGACCTCCCAGCCCAGGCCCCAGCAGCCGAGCGTCGGGTTCTCCCAATCGTCTTCGACGAAGCGCACGTCGTTGCGCTTCAGATCGAAGCCCAGCGCCTCCAGACTGCCAAGGTAGAGATCGAGGATGTTGGCCGGCGCGGGCTTGAGCACCACCTGGTACTGGTAGTAGTGCTGCAGTCGGTTCGGGTTGTTGCCGTAGCGGCCGTCCTTGGGCCGCCGGCTCGGCTGCACATAGGCGGCCTTCCAGGGCTCGGGGCCGAGCGCGCGCAGGAAGGTGGCGGTGTGGCTGGTGCCGGCGCCGACCTCCATGTCATAGGGCTGCAGCAAGGCGCAGCCCTGGGCGGCCCAGTAGTCCTGGAGTTTGAGAATGATTTGCTGGAAGCTCAGCATGCGGCGGTGGCGCTCACGGGGGGAGCCGCGATTCTAAGGAGCGCGCCGCCAGCGCCCCGTGAGTGCCGGGATGGCCGCGCAGAGCAGCCACAGCGGCGTCAGCCCGAAGGCGCTGGCCCAGCGCGCAAAAGGCGTCAGTCCGCTGCGACCTTCGACGCTCGCGTCGAGCGTGCCGCGCCGGAACGATGGCAGGCTGGCCGTGACTTGGCCGCGGTGGTCGATGGCCGCCGTTGCGCCCGTGTTGGT
>JANNGJ010000214.1:0-14110 GCA_031403815.1 Burkholderiales bacterium
CGCCGGTTCGGTGAAGGCGCGCAAGGCCACGCGCCATGCCACGTCGGACTGGATGGAGATCGAGAAGCAGCGCGGCATCTCGGTGGCCTCCAGCGTGATGCAGATGGAGTACCGCGACTGCGTCATCAACCTGCTCGACACTCCCGGCCACCAGGATTTCTCGGAAGACACCTACCGCGTGCTGACCGCGGTGGACGCCGCGCTGATGGTGATTGACGCAGCCAACGGCGTCGAGCCGCAGACACGTCGGCTGCTGCAGGTCTGCCGCGCGCGCAACACGCCGATCCTGACTTTCGTCAACAAGATGGACCGCGAGGTGAAAGACCCGCTGGCCTTGATGGATGAGATCGAGCGCGAGCTCGGCATGGAGGTGGTGCCCTTCACCTGGCCGGTGGGCATGGGCAAGGCCTTCCACGGCGTGATGGACCTGCGCGAGCAGCAGATGCGCGTCTTCAGCGCCGGCCAAGACAGGGACCGCAACGACGACGAGATCCTGCTCGGCCTGCACAACCCGGCCTACGCCGAGCGCTTCGGCATGCAGTACGCCCAGGCGGAAGGCGAGATCGCCCTGCTCACGGACGCCGCGCCGCCCTTCGACGAAGCCGCCTTCCTGGCCGGGCGCCAGACGCCGATGTTCTTCGGCTCGGCGGTGAACAACTTTGGCGTGCGCGAGATCCTCGACGCGCTGGTCGATCTGGCGCCGCCGCCCTCAGCGCGCGTGGCAATGCAGCGCACGGTGCAGCCCGACGAGGCCAAGTTCAGCGGCGTGGTGTTCAAGATCCAGGCCAACATGGACCCGGCGCACCGTGACCGCATCGCCTTCGTGCGCGTGGCCAGCGGCCACTTCGAGCGCGGCATGCGCCTGAAGGTGGTGCGCTCGGGCAAGGAGCTGCGGCCGAACACGGTGGTGTCCTTCCTGAGCCAGCGCCGTGAGTTGCTCGACGAGGCTTTTGCCGGCGACATCATCGGCATCCCCAACCACGGCGTGCTGCAGCTCGGCGACACGCTGACGGAAGGCGAAGCGCTGCAGTTCACCGGCCTGCCCTTCTTTGCGCCCGAGATGTTCCGCAGCGTCGAGGTGGCCGACCCGCTGCGCACCAAACAGTTGAAGGCCGGCTTGACGCAGCTCGGCGAAGAAGGCGCGATCCAGGTCTTCCGCCCCGTGGCCGGCAGCGTGTTGCTGCTCGGCGCGGTGGGGCAGTTGCAGTTTGAAGTTGTCGCCCACCGCCTCGAGCACGAGTACGGCTGCAAGGCCCGGGTGATGCCCAGCCGCTTCCAGATCGCGCGCTGGGTCACCTGCCCCGAGGAGAACGGCGGCGCCAAGGAGCTGGCCCGCTTCATCGACGCCAACGCCCACCGCGTGGCCTACGACGCCGTCGATGCGCCCACCCTGCTGGTGGAGTACTCGCCCGAGTTGCGCGCCATCGAAGCCAACTGGCCGAAGATCAGGTTCCATGCCCTGCGCGAGCACGCGGGGCTGGTGTTTCAGAAGAAGCTGGAAGGCTGACCATGAGCGTGACTCTGAAAAAGCCCGGCGCGGCCGCCGTGCCGGTGCACCTGATCGATCGCGCCTCGTTCGCCAAGCGCAGCGCCAAGCTGCCCGCCGCCACACGGCGCTGGCTGGCGACGCTGGGATTCGACGGCAAGCCCGACACGCATGCCCTGCTCGCTGACGCCACGGGCCGTCTGCGCGCCGTGTGGGCCGGGGTGCACACGGTGCAGCACCCCTTCGTGCTCGCCAGCCTGCCGCGCGCCTTGCCGCCCGGCCGCTACCGGCTCGGCAACGAGGGCCTTGCCCCCGACGAGCAGGCTGCCGCGCTGTCGTGGGAACTCGGCAGCTACGTCTTCGACCTGTACAAGCCGGCCCGGCGCGAAGCCGCCGAGTTGGTGTTGGCGCCGAGCGCTGCGGCCACGCGCGGCCTGCTGATGGCCGCCGCCATCAGCGCCACCCGCGACCTCGTCAACACCCCCGCCGAGCACATGGGCCCGGCCGAGCTGGCCGAAGCTGCGCGCATGGTGGCCGAGCAACACGGCGCGAGCTTCAAGCAAACCGTGGGCGAGGCCCTGCTCAAGGCCGGTTTCCCCGCAGTGCATGCGGTGGGCCGCGCTTCGACCCGGGCGCCGCGTGTGATCGAGTTGAACTGGGGCAAGGCAGGCAACCCGAAGCTCACCCTCGTTGGCAAAGGCGTGTGTTTCGATTCCGGCGGCCTGGACATCAAGGGCGCCGACGGCATGCGCCTGATGAAGAAGGACATGGGCGGTGCGGCCAACGTGCTCGGCCTGGCCTCGCTGGTCATGGCACTGAAGCTGCCGGTGCAGCTGCAGGTGCTGATCCCGGCGGTGGACAACGCCATCGCCGGCAATGCCTACAGGCCCGGCGACGTGATCAAGACGCGCAGCGGCCTGCACATCGAGATCGGCAACACCGACGCCGAAGGCCGCGTGATCCTGTGCGACGCCCTGGCCTATGGCGCCGAAGGCCGGCCCGCGCTGATGATCGATATGGCCACCCTCACCGGCGCCGCGCGCGTGGCGCTGGGCCAGCAGTTGCCGGCCCTGTTCTGCCGCCGCATGGATCTGGCGCGAGCCCTTGTGGACGCCGGCCTGGCGCTGCACGACCCGCTCTGGCACCTGCCACTGTGGCCGGACTATCACGGCGGCATCGAAAGCGACATCGCCGACATCGTCAACACCGGGCGCAGCGCGCTCGGCGGCGCCATCAACGCCGCCAACTTCCTGGCCGACTTCGTGCCAGCGGACGTCGATTGGCTGCACATCGACCTGTCAGCGTGGAACGACGCCGCACGCCCAGGTCGCCCAGTCGGCGGTGAGGCGCAGACAGTGCGCACCTTGTTGGCGTACCTAGAGTCGCACTTCGACCGATCCTGATCGGTAAACACCACAATGCGCCATCGACAGCGTAAGCGTCATACGCTACATTGATCGATATGAATACCGTAACCGTCTCACCCAAGTTCCAAGTGGTGATCCCGCTGGAGGTGCGGCGACGGCTCAAGCTTGAACCCGGCGCCAAGCTGATGGTGGTGGAGTTCAATGGCGCCTTGCGCCTGATCCCGCTCAAGACGCCGGCAGACTTGCGTGGCATCGCGCGAGGCATTGCACCGGGCATCGAGCGCGAGCCGGATCGTTTGCTGTGAGCACCGCCGCCCGTGCCCAGGCGGCACCGAAGCGGCGCGTGGCGCGCAAGGCCGCAGCACCGGTCGCACCCATCGTGCTCGACTCGT
The DNA here is from genome assembly GCA_031403815.1 of Burkholderiales bacterium. Lineage (GTDB taxonomy): Bacteria > Pseudomonadota > Gammaproteobacteria > Burkholderiales > Burkholderiaceae_C > CADEEN01. The sequence continues at coordinate 3,246 of JANNGJ010000214.1, forward strand.
CGTGCTGGATGGAGTACTTCGCTGACACGCCCCGCGCCGACCTCTTCGCGCCTGCCGTCGAGGCGGTCGAGTACCTGCTGGTGCCGGTGCTGACGATCTATGAAGTGGTGAAGAAGCTGGCCCGCGAAGCAGGCGACGAGACCGCCGCCGCCGCGCTGTCGCTGATGCAGCGCGGCCAGGTCGTGTCGATCGATCTGCCCTTGGCACTTGACGCCGCCATCAACGGGCTGCCCATGGCCGACAGCCTGATCTACGCCACGGCGCGCCGCCACGGCGCCGAGCTCTGGACGCAAGATGCGCATTTCGAAGGCCTGGCGGGCGTCAAGTATTTCGTGAAGCCGTGAACGCCCGCCTCGCTCTCTACCTCGACCTGATTCGCTGGAATCGCCCGGCGGGTTGGCTGCTGCTGTTGTGGCCGACGCTCTCGGCGCTGTGGATCGCCGCCGACGGGTTTCCGGGCTGGCACCTGCTGGCCGTGTTCGGGTTCGGTACCGTGCTGATGCGCAGCGCGGGCTGCTGCATCAACGATGTCGCGGACCGCGAGTTCGACCGCCATGTCGAGCGCACGGCGCAGCGCCCGGTGACCCGCGGCGCAGTGACGGTGAAAGAGGCCCTGGCCCTTGGCGCCGTGCTGGCGTTGGCGGCCTTTGCGCTGGTGCTCACGACCAACGCGCCGACGGTGCTGCTGTCCGTCGCTGCCCTGGTGCTCACCCTGGTCTACCCCTATGCCAAGCGCCTTGTATCGATGCCGCAAGCCGTCCTTGGCGTGGCCTTCAGCTTCGGCATCCCGATGGCCTTTGCCGCCGTGCAGGGCGGCAACGAGTGGTCGCTCGACGCCGTGCGCGCGGCCCTGCCCTGGCCAGCGTGGCTGCTGCTGGCCTCGAACCTATTCTGGGTCCTGGCCTACGACACCGAGTACGCCATGGTCGATCGCGACGACGACTTGAAGATCGGCATGAAGACTTCGGCGATCACGCTCGGCCGCTTCGACGTGGCAGGCGTGATGGCCTTCTACGCGCTGTACCTGCTGTCGTGGACCCTGCTCGGCCGCGCGCTCGGCCTGGGCGCGTGCTTCCTGGCCGGCATGGCGGTGGCGGCAGCGCAGGCGTTGTGGCACTTCACGCTGATTCGCGGGCGCACGCGCGAGGGCTGCTTCAAAGCCTTTCGCGCCAACCACTGGCTCGGGTTAGCGGTGTTTGCGGGCACCGCAATCGACCTGGCGCTGCGCTGATCAGGCGCCGAGCTCTCGCGCGCGCTGTTCTGCCGCCCGAATGGCGCGAATGACGGCCTCCTGCACCTTGTCAGCGCGCATCGATTCAAGCGCGGCAAAGGTGGTACCGCCCTTGGACGTGACGCGCTCGCGCAGCGTGGCCGGCGCTTCATCGCTCTGCATCGCCAAGGCGGTTGCGCCGGCGAAGGTCGCTTGCGCCAGGCTGCGGCCCTGCTCGCGCGTCAGGCCCATCTGCGTGGCGGCGTCCATCATGGCTTCGATAAAAAAGAACACGTAGGCCGGACCCGAGCCGGACAGCGCGGTCACGGCGTCGAGTTGATCTTCGCGCTCCAACCAGAGCAACTGCCCTGTCGGCGCCATCACGGCCTCGACGATGGCGCGGTCGGCGGCACTCACCGCTGCGCGCGCAACCAGGCCGGCGATGCCCTGGCCGATCAAGGCCGGCGTGTTGGGCATTGAGCGCACCACGCGCTCGCTGCCGCTGGCGCGCACGATGGCCTCGCTGCGGATGCCGGCCATCACGCTCAACTGCAAGGCATGGCCGATGAAGGGCGCGCAAGGCGAAGCGGCTTCGGCAAAAGCCTGCGGCTTGACGGCCCAGACGACGAGCTCCGCTGCGGCCAATGACGCATCAGCCGCCGGGAGCAGGCGCAGGCCGGGCCAGGCCACGGCAATGCGCTCACGCTGCTCGGCCCAGGGCTCCACCACAGTTATCGAAGGCGCCGCCCAGCCGCTGCGCAGCAAGCCGCCGAAGATGGCGCCGGCCATGTTGCCGCCGCCGATGAAGGCCAGCCGGTGTGCCGTCATGTTGTTGCTCCTTGAGCGCGTCGCCCGCGCCGGGCTAGCGTGAAGCGGCCGGGGCCGGCGATGCGGCAGGTGCGGGCGCCGGCGCCGTCTGCATCGTCACGCCCGGGCCGATGGGGATGTCGGGGTTGACAGTGATCTTGGTGACGAAGTGACGCGTCTCGCCGAAACAAGTGGTCGGCAGCCCGACCTTCTCTTCGTAGTGCACGGTCACGCGCTTGCCAACAGCCTGCTGGATCTCCCTGGCGGCGGCGTCGTCGTGCACGGTGAACAAGAACTTCTCCACCGAACTGCCTGGCAGCGACACCAGGGCCAGCTCACCCTCCCAGGTCTTGCACAGCCAGCCCTTGTGCGAGAACTTCTGCACCCAGCCGGCGCGCTCGCCGCTCGAATAGCTCCACTGCACGGCGATCCAGAAGTAGGCCGCCACCAGGCCGGCCAGGCCCAACAGGGTGATGATGAAGCGTTTGATCCACATAGGGGCTCGGGGCTTGGGTCGTGAAGGCCCGCATCCTCGCACAGCCGGCCTGCCGCTACGATGCCGACCTGCCCAGACCCTTTCGGAGACCGAGCCGTGAACCGACGCCTTTTGCTTGCCCTTGCCGCCTGCGCGGCCCTCTCGCTGGGCTTGCCCGCCAGTGCACAAGCGCCCGCTTCGACGGGCTCAGGACCGGCCTGGCCGAGCCGGCCCGTGAAGATCGTTGTGCCGGCACCGGCCGGCAGCTCACTCGACCTGATCGTGCGCTCGATGAGCGACAAGCTCGGCGCGCGCTGGGCCCAGCCGGTGGTGGTTGAAAACAAGCCCGGCGCCGGCGGCATGCTCGGCATGGACGTGGTGGCCAAGGCCACCGACGGTCACACGCTGGGCATCGGCTTCAACGGCCCGGTGGCCTTCGCGCCCTTCCTTTACCGCAAGATGCCCTACGACCCGGCCAAGGACTTGCTGCCGATCGTGATGACGACCAGCCAGGCCAACGTGCTGGCCGTCAACGCCGACAAGGTGCCGGCGAAAACGGTGGCCGAGTTCGTCGCCTGGGCCAAAGCCCAGGGCGGCAAAGTCAACTACTCGTCCCTCGGCAACGGCAGCTCGGCGCACCTGACGATGGAGCTGTTCTTGTCGGAAGCTGGTATCACCGCCACCCACATTCCCTTCAACGGTTCGCCGCCGGCGGCGATGGCCGTGGCGCAAGGCGAGGCCGATGCGACCTTCATGGTCGCGCCTGCCCTGCTGGCCCATGTGCGCAACAACAAGATCCGCCTCTTGGCTGTGAGCAGCGCGCAGCGGCCCGATTCGCAGAAGGATCTGCCCACGCTGGCCGACGCCGGCTACAAGAATGTGGAGGCCCTGGCCTGGAACGGTTTGTTCGCGCCAGCAGGCGCGCCCGAGGCCGTGGTCGCCCGCATCAATGCCGATGTCAACGACATGCTCAAGGACGCCACGATCAAGGCCGCGCTCGATGCCCAGGGCCTGACGGTGGTGGGCGGCAGCGCGGCCGATTTCAAGCGTGTGCTCGATGCCGAGGCCAAGCGCTGGGGGCCGATCATCAGCAAGATCGGCGTCAAGCTCGACTGAGACCTCGGGCCAGCGCCGGGCCGCGCCAAGCGGCCCGAGCTCCCAAGGGCCACGAAGGGGCCCTGCGGGTCCTGGGGACGCGAACGCAGCGAGCTTGGGGCCGTCATGTCTAGCGCCGCAGGCCGCCTTCTACCGTGAAGAAAGTCGGGTTCAAGCCGGCCAGCGGTTGACGCAGCTTGCTCAGCTCGGCTGCCGGTGCATGCACCTCGAGCCTGGTGATGGCGGCGATTTTCAGCGCCTCGCCAAGAAGCGCGCCGACGTTTTCAAGGTGCGCAAGCACGGCCTCGGCGTTGTCGTAGCCCTCGCGGCAATGGACTTCGTCACCATTGAAGCTGAAGGCGTAGTGCACACAGCCGGCTTCCTTGCGCGTCTGCGTCTCGAAGCGCTCGCACAGGGCCTTGAAGGCGCCGAGCTGGCCTTCGTTGACCTTGAAGTAGGGCACCAGGGTGCAGCAGGTGTCGGGGCTTTGCATCGGAACTCCTTGGGTGGCGGGCGCAGGCGAGCGATGCTACGCCGCGCGCGCGTGGCCGTCGAGATCGCGCCCGGCAGCGGCCAGCAGTTCGGCATTGCCGCCCGCCGCGGCGGTGTTGATGGTCAGGGTTTGTTCAGCGCAAAAGCGCCACAGGCGGTCAGGCCGCAGCGCTTCGGCGCGCGCAATCAGCGGCAGGATGGCACCGCGGCGCGTGGCCAGGAGGCGTGCTGCGCTGCGCGCCGCGGGGGCGCCGGGTGCGAGCACGCAAACGCCCGCGATATCCGCCTCGGCCAACAGCGCCACGGCAGCATCGGCGGGCAGCAGCGCGATGGCCTCGGCGGCCACGCCCGCAGCGACGAAGCTGGCCTTCAACGCCTCGCCCGCTGCGGCGCTGACGAGCGCGACGCTGTTGCCAGCCACGAGCGCAGCGGCCAGCGCGCGCCGCGTGTCGTCCTCACTGGCGCCTTGGGCCAGCAGCGCAAAGACGCCGCGCGCGTGCAAGCGCAGCGCATTGCTCTCGCCGGTGGGGGCCGGGCAGGGCTTGTTCGGCCAGCAAGCCCAAGGCTTGCGCTGCGCTGGGCACCACGCGCTCCAAGACGGCGGCACGTTCGGCCAGCGGACGGCTGGCCCAGGCCTCGAAGGCGCGCCGCAGGGCGTCGAGCTGCGCTGGCTGGGTGGCCTTCGGCAAGGCCGGCCCGGCGCCTTCGCCGGCACCATTGACGGCACCTTGCCCATCGCCCGCTGGCAGTGCGCCAAAGCGGTCGAGGTAGTGCGGACCGCCGGCCTTGGGCCCGGTGCCGCTCAGGCCTTCGCCGCCGAAGGGCTGCACGCCGACCACGGCGCCAATCATGTTGCGGTTGACATAGACGTTGCCAATGCGCGCTGTATCGGCAATGTGCGCAGCACGGCTGTCGATACGCGTTTGCACGCCCAACGTCAGGCCGTAGCCCAGCGCATTGATCTCGGCCACCACGCCATCCACCTCCCCGCCCCAGCGCACGACATGCAGCACCGGGCCGAAGATCTCCTCGGCCATGTCGGCGATGCGCGCCAGCTCGAAGGCGATCGGGGCGATGTGCGTCGGCCCCGCGTCGCCGCGCGGCGCCTCGGCGATCAGCCGGGCGCTGCGGCGCAGGCGCTCGACGTGACGCGCAATGTGAGCGTGGGCCTCGGCATCGATCAAGGGGCCGACATCGGTGGCCAGCAACGCGGCGTCGCCGAGCTTCAGCTCGACCATCGCGCCGGCCAGCATCTCGATCAGGTTGTCGGCGATGCTCTCGTGCACGCACAACAAGCGCAGCGCCGAGCAGCGCTGGCCGGCCGAGCGGAAGGCGCTTTGCACCACGGCGTCGATGACTTGCTCGGGCAGCGCGGTCGAGTCCACGATCATCACGTTCAGGCCGCCGGTCTCCGCGATCAGCGGCACCACCGGGCCCTCTTTGGCGGCCAGGGTGCGGTTGATGGTGAGCGCGACCGGCGTGCTGCCGGTGAAGCACACGCCGGCCGTGCGCGCATCGGCCACCAGGCCGGCGCCAACGACTTCGCCTGCGCCGTGCAACAGTGCCAGCGCATCGGCGGGCACGCCGGCGTCGTGCAGCAGCGCCACCATCCGTGCGGCGACGAAGGGCGTCTGTTCGGCCGGCTTGGCGGCCACCGCGTTGCCCGCAGCCAACGCCGCAGCCACCTGGCCGGCAAAGATGGCGAGCGGGAAATTCCAGGGGCTGATGCAGACGAAGACGCCGCAGCCTGAGAGCCCTGGCGTGGCGCCACGGCGCTCGGCTTCATCGGCGTAGTAGCGCAGGAAGTCCACCGCTTCGCGCACTTCGGCGACGCAGTCGCCAAGGGTCTTGTGAGCCTCTTTGACCAGCAAGGCGCAGAACTCGGGCAGGCGGGCATCGAGCGACTCGGCGGCACGGCGCAGCACGGCCGCGCGCGCCGCCGGCGCTGTCGCGCTCCAGGCCGCAAAGCCGGTGGCAAGGCGCGCCATGGCGGCATCGATGTCGGCGGCGGCCGCTGTGGGCACGACGCCGACTGCGGTGCTGGCCAGCGCCGCGTCGAGCGGCGCGCGCTCGGCCAGGCAAGCCAGGTCGACGCCGCTGGAGTTGGCGCGCGCCGCGCCATACAAGTCACGCGGCAAGGGCAGGGCCACGGCATCGATGCGCGCCAAGGGCGAAGCCAGCAGCACGTCGGCGGCCACGGCCTCATCCGCCAGTTGATGAACGAAGGACGAGTTCGCCCCGTTCTCCAACAGCCGGCGCACCAAGTAGGCCAACAGATCGCGGTGCTCGCCCACCGGCGCATAGATGCGCACCGGCACTTCGCTCAGGCCCCCCGCTTGAGCGGGGGGAGCGGGGGGTGTGGGCGTCAATGCGCCCGAAGGGAGCGGCGTCTGCCGGGAGACCTCGCGGTAGACGCCGACTCCCATGCCGTGCAGGCGTTGCAGTTCGTACTGGGCCTTGGCCGCGCCTGCCAACTGCACGATGGCCGCAATGGTGCCAGCGTTGTGGGTCGCGAACTGCGGATAGATCACGTCGGCGTGACCGATCAAGGCGCGCGCACCGGCCAGGTAGGCGATGTCGGTGTGCTGCTTGTGCGTGAACACCGGGTAGCCCGCCAGGCCGAGTTCCTGGGCGCGCTTGATCTCGCCGTCCCAATAGGCACCCTTGACCAGTCGCACCATGAAGCGCAGGCCATGGCGGCGGGCAATGCGGGCCACTTCGTCGATCACGGCCAGCGCGCGTGTCTGGTAGGCCTGCAATGCCAGGCCGAAGCCGCGCCACTGCGGGAAGTGCTGCGCGATGCGTGCGGCCAGGGCATCCAGCACGTCGAGCGAGAGCTCGAGTCGGTCGCTCTCTTCAGCGTCGATGGTCAGGTTCATGTTGGCGCGCGCCGCTGGCTCGATCAGGCTCCACACCCGCGGCAGCAGCTCGGCAAAGACACGCTCGCGCTGCGCCTCTTCGTAACGCGAGAACAGCGCACTGAGCTTGATCGAGATGCCGTCAGCCGCCTCGGGCGCGCTCGCGACGCCCAGGCTGGCGATAGCCTCGATGGCGCCGCGGTAGGAGCCCAGGTAGCGCTCAGCGTCGCCCTCGGTGCGCGCGCCCTCGCCCAGCATGTCGTAGGAAAACCGCAGCGAGGATTGCGCACGGCGCTGCGCGGCCGCCGCCGCCATGGCCTCGTCGATCGAGCGGCCGAGCACGAACTGGCGGCCGAGCAGGCCGATGGCGCGCACCGTGGCCGCCACCACGGTCTGGGCCCCCAAGCGCTGGATCAGGCCGCTGCCACGCTCGGCCGAGCCCTCGCTCTGCGGCAGGAATTTCTTCGACAGGCTGATGGCGCTGGCCGACAGGCTGGCCAGCATGCGGTGCGGGCCGTCGGCGCCGTCGCTGTCGAAGTCGGCGCGGCCAAGCTGGTCGGCGGTGAGCGCAATCGCGGTGTGGGCGTCGGGCACGCGCAGCAAGGCCTCGGCCAAGCGCATCAGGGCCAGGCCTTCGGCGCTTGAGATCGGGTACTCGCGCAGCAGCGACTCCATGGCCCAGAAGGGCGCGGGGTTGGCACGCACGCCCTCGACCCAGGGCCGCGCCGTGCCGACCACAGCCGCCCAATCGAGCGCGCCGGCGCGCGCCAGCGCGGCGTCAACGGCCTGGGCCTCGGGCCGGTAGGGGTAGGGCAGACGCGCGCGCTCCGGCGCGGCGGTGAAGGGCGGAAAGGATGAGTTCACGGCAACCCCGTGCTGTTGGATAATCACCAGCTTACGCGGCATTGCACCGTGAAAGATCCAGAGTTCTGTCACTCCATTGGAGATTTATCCATCTTGACGTCACTGGACAAGATCGATGCGCGGATCCTGCGCGCCCTGCAGGCCGACGGTCGCATCAGCAACTTGAAGCTGGCCGAAGCGGTGCATCTGTCGCCGACGGCGGTGCTTGAGCGCGTCAAGCGGCTGACGCGCGAGGGCGTGATCCTGGGTTACGAGGCGCGCCTCAACCCGGCCAAGCTCGGCGCCGGCTTGATGGTCTTCATCGAGGTCTTGCTTGACCGCACCGTGCATGACGTGATGGACAGCTTCAAGGCCGCCGTGCAGGCGCGCCCCGAGATCCTTGAGTGCCACCTGGTGGCCGGCGGCTTCGACTACCTGCTCAAGACCCGGGTGGCCGACATGCCCGCCTACCGCGCATTGCTGGGCAACAGCATCTGGGCCCTGCCGGGCGTGCGCGAGACACGCACCTACGCCGTGATGGAAGAGGTAAAGAACACGCAGCAACTCGTCGTGTAGGAACGGGGAGCGGCGAAGCCGTTACGGGGTGGTTCTATCTCGCGCCAAAGATCGCAGTGCCGACGCGCACGATGGTCGCGCCCTCGGTGACGGCGGCTTCGAGGTCGGCGCTCATGCCCATCGAGAGCGTGTCCAGCGCCAGGCCGTCACGGCGCAGTGCATCGAACAGTTCACGCAGGCGCAGGTGCGGCAGACGCTGGGCCGCGAAGTCGGCGGCGGGCTCGGGAATCGACATCAGCCCGCGCAGGCGCAGCCCTGGAAGCGCAACGACGGCGTGGGCCAATGCCGGCACTTCAGCCGGCGCCACGCCGCTCTTGCTCGCCTCGCCACCGACATTCACCTGCAGACAGACCTGCAAGGGCGGCAAGTTCGCTGGGCGTTGCGTCGACAGGCGCTCGGCGATCTTGCGGCGGTCGATGCTGTGGACCCAGTCGAAACTGGCCGCGACCTCGCGCGTCTTGTTGCTCTGCAAGGGGCCGATCAAGTGCCACTCGATCCTGTCGCGCAAGTCCGCCAGGGCGCCGATCTTGGTCAAGGCCTCCTGCACGTAGTTCTCGCCAAAGGCACGCTGACCCGCCGCCTGGGCTTCGCGCACCGCCTCGGCAGCAAATGTCTTGCTCACGGCCAACAGCGTGACGCTTTGCACGGGACGTTGCGCCGCAGCACAGGCCGACGCAATGCGCTCGCTCACTTGTTGTAACTTGACTGCGATGCTCGCCATAATGGACTGAGACTAGCTCAAGAGCACGACACCCCACCATGGACATCACCCAGCTGCTGGCCTTCTCGGTCAAGAACAAGGCCTCCGACCTGCACCTGTCGGCCGGCCTGCCGCCGATGATCCGGGTGCACGGCGACGTGCGCCGCATCAACGTGGATCCGCTCGAGCACAAGCATGTGCACGACATGATCTACGACATCATGAACGACTCGCAGCGCAAGCACTACGAGGACACGCTGGAGTGCGACTTCTCCTTCGAGATCCAGGGCCTGGCGCGCTTTCGGGTCAACGCCTTCAACCAGAACCGCGGCTCCGGCGCGGTGTTCAGAACCATCCCGAGCAAGATCCTGACGCTTGAGCAACTCAACACGCCGAAGATCTTCGCCGAGCTGTCACTCAAGCCGCGCGGCCTGGTGCTCGTCACCGGCCCGACTGGTTCGGGCAAAAGCACAACGCTGGCGGCGATGGTCAACCACTTGAACGAGAACGAGTACGGCCACGTGCTGACGGTCGAAGACCCGATCGAATTTGTGCATGAATCGAAGAAGTGCCTGGTCAACCAGCGCGAGGTCGGCCCGCACACGCTGTCCTTCAACAACGCGCTGCGCGCCGCCCTGCGTGAAGACCCCGACGCGATCCTGGTCGGTGAATTGCGCGACCTGGAAACGATTCGCCTGGCCCTGACGGCTGCCGAGACCGGCCACCTGGTCTTCGGCACCCTGCACACCAGTTCGGCGGCCAAGACCATCGACCGCGTGGTTGACGTGTTCCCGGCGGCCGAGAAGGAAATGGTGCGCTCGATGCTGTCGGAGTCGCTGATCGCGGTGATCTCGCAGACCCTGTGCAAGTTGAAGGACGGCTCGGGCCGCGTGGCGGCGCACGAGATCATGCTGGGAACTTCCGCTATCAAGAACCTGATCCGCGAGAACAAGATCGCGCAGATGTACTCGGCGATCCAGACCGGCCAGAGCCTGGGCATGCAGACGCTGGACCAGACGCTGACGGAGCTGGTCAAGCGCAACATCATTTCGCCGGCAGAGGCACGCAGCCGCGCCCGCACGCCAGAAAACTTCCTGGGCTGAAGCCCACTCAAGGATTGCCATGGAACGCGACCAAGCCTCGAAATTCGTCAACGATCTGCTCAAGCTGATGATCAGCCGCAATGGCTCGGATCTATTCCTGACCGCCGACTTCCCACCCGCGATCAAGGTCGACGGCAAGATCACCAAGGTCTCGCCACAGCCCTTGACGGGCCAGCACACAATGGCGCTGACGCGGGCCGTCATGAACGACAAGCAGGCGGCCGAGTTCGAGCGCACCAAGGAGTGCAATTTCGCGATCTCGCCCACCGGCATCGGCCGTTTCCGCGTCAACGCCTTCGTCCAGCAAGGCCATGTCGGGCTGGTGATGCGCACGATCCCGCTGACGATCCCGTCGATCGACAGCCTGGGCCTGCCACAAATTCTCAAAGACGTGGCCATGACCAAGCGTGGGCTGACGATTTTTGTGGGCGCCACCGGCTCGGGCAAGAGCACGTCGCTGGCCGGCCTGGTGGACTACCGCAACGAGAACTCCTACGGCCACATCATCACGATCGAAGACCCGGTGGAATTCGTGCACCCGCACAAGAACTGCATCGTCACCCAACGCGAGGTCGGCATCGACACCGACGACTGGGCGCCAGCGCTGAAGAACACGCTGCGCCAGGCGCCCGACGTGATCCTGATGGGCGAGATCCGCGACCGCGAGTCCATGGAGCACGCCGTCGCCTTCGCCGAAACCGGCCAC
>JANNGJ010000215.1:0-1902 GCA_031403815.1 Burkholderiales bacterium
GAATCACTTATCCGAACGGGAAGAACTACATCGGCCAAGACCGAACCAACAGCATCAATTGCTTTGGAAGCGCGTCGAGCGCACTCATCGCGGGGGACTTCACTGCCGAAAAGCGGCGCACGTTTTCTATCAAGCGGGAGATCCTCTGGGAGTCACAGAGTGCCACGCGTTCGGAAGTCACGAAGAAGGAGTTCGAACTCATCCTGCAGAACCGTTCGAACGACCCCAGCGTTGGCTACAACCAATGGCCACCATTCAAGGGTGCAACGTGATCACCGTCCGCGCCCAAAATGCCCGACATCACCTTCCGCGTTGCCCAGTGGCCAGACAAACCCGTCCTGTCGCGCCTGCTCGAGCTTTATCAGTACGACCTATCCGAGGTCTGGCCGCAAACGCTGAACGCGCACGACGAATACGGCTTCGCAGTCGATCGCTACCTGCGCAACCCGCGCCTGCGCGCCTACTTCTTCCTGGCGGGTGGCGCCTACGCCGGTTTTGGCCTGGTAGACCCGGACGTGAGCCTGCCGGAGAACGACTTCTGGATGGGTCAATTCTTCGTCATGAAGCGCTACCGACGCTTGGGCGTCGGCACGCTGGGTGCGCGATTCATCTTCGACCAGTTTCGTGGCAAGTGGGAGGTCGGCCAAATGCCGCTCAACTTGCCCGCGCAAGCCTTCTGGCGCCGCACGATTGCCGAGTACACCCGCGGCCGATTCGTCGAGCATGAACTGCACGATGAACGCTGGGACGGCTTCCTGCAGTGTTTCGACAACACTGCATGACCCTTCGATAGAGCGGGCTCAAGTGCCGCTCAGCGGTGCCGGTGCTGGTGGTGCGCGTCGGGGAAATGCGCATGGTCGTGATGCATCGGCTCATGGCGATGTCGGTGGGTGTGCGCAGCCCCCCGCGCCAGCACGGTGGGCACGTTGTGCTCGTGCTGGTGATGCAGGTCGTGTTCGTGCTCATGCTCATGATCCAGCGCTTCATGCGCGTGCTCATGCTCGTGCCGCTCGCTCAGGTGCAGCCAGACGCCGATGGCCATCAGCGCGCCGGCGATCAACAGGGGCGTGGTCACCGCTTCGCCCAATCCCAGCACCGCCACCAGCGCGCCGAAGAAGGGCGCCACGCTGAAGTAAGCCCCCGTGCGCGCCGTGCCGAGGTGGCGCAGCGCCACGACGAAGAGCACCAGGCTGAAGCCGTAGGCCGCCAGGCCCACCGCCAACGCGCCGGCCACTTGCGGCGCTGCGGGCCACGTGGCGCCGAGGGCCAGCGCCAGCGTGAGGTTGGTGGCGCCGGCCACCAGGCCCTTCACCGACGCCAGCCACACCGCATCGGCCAGTGCCACCTTGCGCGTGAGGTTGTTGTCGATGCCCCAGGCCAGGCAGGCGCCGAGCACGGCCAACGCTGGCAGCGCGTCGCCAAAACTCGCCTGCGCCTGGCCAGGCCAGCTCAGCACCAGCGCGCCGGCCACGATGGCCAGCATGCCGATGAAGATGCGGCGATCGACGTTCTCGCGGAACACCAGCCAGGCGATCACGGCCGTGAACACGCCCTCGGCGTTGAGCAGCAGCGCGGCGCCCGAGGCCGGCATGCGCGCCAGGCCCCACATCAGCAACACCGGGCCGATCACGCCACCGGCCAGCACCGCGCCGGCGAGCCAGGGCCCTTCGCCGGGCGCCAGCCGCGCACGCATCTCGCTGCGCCGAAGCAGGCGCCACAGCGTCAGGCCCAGGCCCGAGCCCAGGTAGAGCAGCCCCGCCAGCAACCAGGGGCTGGTGCCGGCGAGCAGCAATTTGGCCAGCGGCGTGCCGACGCCGAACAGCAGCGCGGCGCCGAGTCCGGCGCCCACGCCGGGATGCAGGCCGAATCGGTTCTTCACCACACGCTCAGGCACGAGCCGTC
>JANNGJ010000216.1:0-6022 GCA_031403815.1 Burkholderiales bacterium
CCTGGCCTCCTGGCTGTTCCGCACTCTCGCGCAACCAGGACACTTTGCCAGTCCGGTAGCTCACGGAGTGAGCCTGTCACTACCGAATGCGAAAAGAGCCTTTACTTCGCTACAGCGGCCACCCCACGCTCGCGGCCTGCCACCCAGGTGGTACGCGACGCTGGCACACCCTCTTTGGTGGTGGATCGGGCCGCTGGGGCACCCTGCGCAGCGAAGTCAAGGAGGAGGCGAAGCCGGGGGACATGAGCGGAGCAGGGTGCCCCAGTGGCCCGATCTCGCGCCGAATGCGATTGAAGCCGATTCGCTATGAGCGGGACTGCGTCGAAGCTGCCTCCACGCCGCGGCCGCTGGCTGCGCACGAGCGCACTGGGGCTGATCATTGCCAGCGCGATTGCGGTTGCCATGCTGGTGGCGGGCCTGGCGTGGCTGCAGCGCACTGAGGCCGGCAACGCCTGGGCCTTGCGCCAGCTACCCGGCCTGAGCACCACGGGCGCCAGCGGGCGCTGGAGCGGCGGTCCCTTTGCCGCCGAGCGGCTCGAGTTGACGTGGGGCACACGCACCCTGGCGCTGAACGGCGTGGCCTGGCAAGACGCCACCTGGTCATGGCGGCCGCATGCGGGCGCCTGGTTCGGGCTGGCACTGACAGGTCTGACGGTGCAGCGCATGGAACTCAAGGGCCGCGGATCGGATGCGCCCCTGAAACCGCATGGCAGCCTGCGTCTGCCGCTGGCCTTGACGCTGCCCCAGGCGCGCATCGGCGCGCTGCAACTCGACGGGCTGGCGCCCATCACCGGCATCGACGCCAGCCTCACGCTCGGTGCAAACGCGGGCGCTGAGCACCGCATCGATGCGCTGGCGTTCACCTGGGACCGCGCCCAGATGGAAGTGCGCGCTCGTTTGGGCGCCGACGTCCCCTTTGCCCTCGACCTGCAGATCGACGCGCGTGCTCGCGACAGCGCTGCGCCGCCCTGGCAAGCCACCCTCGGTGCGCGCGGCCCGCTGGACAAGCTCGCGGTGCAGGCCCGCCTGGGCAGCGCGCGGGCGCCCGGCGCTGCACTCAGCGCCAACGCCACCCTGCTGCCCTTTGCAGCCTGGCCGCTGGCGGCGTTGACGGCCTCGGCGGCCGAGCTGGATCTGGCCACGCTGGCCAGCGGACTGCCAACGACGCGCCTGTCGGGCAAGGCCGAGATCGAGACGCGCAGCCTAGAGGCGCCGGTCACGGCCCACATCACCCTGGCCAATGCCGCGCCCGGCCGCTGGGACCAGCAGCGCCTGCCACTCAGCCGTCTCGAGGTCGACCTGGCAGCGCAGGTGCGCGACCGCTCGCGCGTGGTCATCCAGCGCCTGGCGCTGCAACTTCCGGCAGACGCCGGCCGCGTCGAAGGCAGTGGCGAGTGGCAGGGCACGACAGCGCAGCTAGCGCTGCGCTTGCAGGCCGTGCGGCCTGACCTGCTCGATGCGCGCGCCGCGGCCATGAGCTTGTCAGGCCAGACCACGCTCAACATCACCGGCCTGCCAGCGCCCGACGGCAGCGTCGCGCTGGCCGCCCTGCAAACCCTGCAGTCCCGCATCGATCTCAGCGGGCGGCTTGCCGCGCGCAGCGCCTTGCCGGTGCAGGTCAAGGCCCAGCTCGACGGCGAGCGCAGTGCTGCGGGCTGGCGTGTCGAGCTGCGCGACGCCCAGCTGCGCAGCGGCGAGGCGCGGGCCCAGGGCAGCCTGAGCGCCGAGCGCACGCCCGCCGCGGCCTGGACCCTGCGCAGCCGCGGCGAGCTGGTGAGCTTCGACCCTGCGCTGTGGTTCGCCGGCCCCGCCGACAGCGCCTGGCGCAAGGGCCCGCACCGATTCGCAGGGCGCTGGGCCGTCGATCTGCAAGGCGGCGCAGCGCTGGCCTCTGCGGCCAGCCTGGCGGCCCGCGTGTTGGCGTTGCGCGGCGATGCCGAGCTGGCACTGCAAGACAGCCTGCTCGCCGGCGTGCCGCTGCAGGGCCTGCTCAAGGCGTGCGGACGCGGCGCTGGCTGGAGTGTGGCCGCCGACCTGCGTGCCGGCCCCAACCGCGCCACCCTGCAAGGGCAACTGGCCGCGCGGGCGCAAGACGACCGCTGGCGCCTCGACCTCGACGCGCCCACCCTCGCTGCGCTGCAACCCTGGGTCCCTCTGCACCCCCGCGTTGCCGCCGCCGTCACTGGCGCCAGCAAGCTGCCGCTCAGTGCCCAACTGAGTGGCCAACTCAGTGGCCAGGTGCAAGGCCAGGGCCGCTGGCCGGCGCTGGTGCTCGACGCCAACCTGCGCGGCACCAGCTTGCAGGTGGCCGGCCTGCGCGCAGGCCAACTGCAACTGACGGCGCGCGGTAGCGCCGAGCTCGACGCGGCCTTGGCCGTGCAGCTCAGCGCCGAGCAGGTGAGCTTCGACGGCGGGCGCCTCGACAGCCTGCAGACGCGCATCGACGGCAGCCTGGCCGAGCACCGCTACACGCTCGATCTGCAAAGCCCGCTGCGCCTGCCGGCCTGGACCGATGCCCTCACCGGCGGCTCGGCCCAGGGCACCCGGGTGCAGCTGCGCGGCAACGGGCAATGGGCGGCCAGCCTGCCGCGCCAGGGCCTGCTGCCGGGCCAGTGGCGCAGCCAGGCCCTTGAGATCGACGCGGGTGAGCGCGCGGCCGCCGCCGCGGCGTTGCCCTGGCTGCGCGCGCGCGACCTGCGCTTGCAGTTGCAGTGGGCGGCCGACGGCCAGCTGCTGGCCGCGAGCGCCGAGCCCGGGCGGATCGAGGCCCTCGGCGCCGGGCTGCGCTGGACCGAGGCCTCGTGGCATGCGGGCGCTGGCGCCGCTGTCGGTGAGGCCAGCCTCGATGCGCAGCTCGAAGCCCTGGCCGTGGCGCCCTGGCTGGCGCGCCTGCGCCCTGCGGCCGGGCTGGGTGGCAACCTGGTGCTCGGCGGCCGGGCGCGCGTGAAGGTCGGCCAACGTGTCAGCGCCGACCTGGTGCTGGAGCGCACCCGTGGCGACCTGACCCTCACCGACGACACCGGCACCCAGGCTTTCGGTCTGAGCGACCTGCGCCTGGCCATCGCCGCCGACGATGGCACCTGGCACTTCACGCAGGCCCTGGCCGGCAGCAACGTGGGCGTGCTGGCCGGCGCCGTGAGCCTGCGCCTGCCCGCCCAGGCGCGCTGGCCGCGCCCCGACACGCCCATGCAAGGCGTGCTGGAGTGGCAGGTGGCCTACCTCGGCGCCTGGGCGCCCTTCACGCCCCCGGGCTGGCGCCTGTCAGGTGCCCTGCGCACCGGCGCGGCCATTGGCGGCAGCTTCGGCGCGCCCGAGATCACCGGTGAGCTGACGGGCACCCGCCTGGCCGTGCGCAACCTGCTGCAGGGCGTGGACGTGCGCGACGGTGAACTCGCACTGTCGTTACGCGGCAGCGAGGCGCGCATCGACCGCTTCGTGTTCAAGGGCGGCAGCGGCGAGTTGCGCCTGAGCGGCGGCGCCAGCCTGGGTGCCGAGCCCAGCGCGCGCCTGCAACTCGCCGCCGAGCGCTTCCAGGTCCTCGGCCGGCTTGACCGCCGACTGGTCGGCAGCGGCAATGCCACGCTGGTGCTGTCGCGCCAGGCACTCAACCTGGACGGCCGCTTTCGCATCGACGAAGGCCTGTTCGATGTCAGTCGCAGCGACGCGCCCACGCTCGACAGCGACGTGCAAGTGCGTGGCGGCCGTGCGGCGGCAGCCGCAGCGTCGGCGGCGGCGCAGGCGCCCGCTGCCGAGCCCGCGCTGGCGACCCGCCCCGGCGCGGTGCCGCGCAGCACCCGGGTGGCCCTGCAGGTGGACCTGGGCTCCGATCTCAAGCTGCGCGGCCGCGGCCTGGACACGCTGCTGCGCGGCGACCTGGCCTTGTCCACACCGAGCGGCAGGCTGGCCGTCAACGGCAGCGTGCGCACCGAGGCCGGCAGCTATGCCGCCTACGGTCAGAAGCTGGCGATCGAGCGCGGCCTACTCAGCTTCAACGGTGCGGCCGACAACCCGAGCCTCGACATCCTGGCCCTGCGCCCCAACCTCGACCTGCGCGTGGGCGTGCAAGTCAGCGGCAGCGTGCAGCAACCGCGCGTGCGCCTGTTCAGCGAGCCCGAAATGAGCGACACCGACAAGCTGTCGTGGCTGGTGCTGGGCCGTGCACCGGAAGGCCTGGGCCGCACCGACACCGCGCTGCTGCAACGTGCCGCGCTGGCGCTGCTGGCCGGCGAAGGCGAAGGCCTGGACAAGACCCTGCTGACCAACATTGGCCTGGACGAGTTCTCGGTGCGCCAGACCGACACTGGCGACGTCAAGGACACCGTCGTCACGCTGGGCAAGCAGTTGTCGCGGCGCTGGTATGTCGGCTATGAGCGCGGCGTCAACAGCACCACCGGCACCTGGCAGTTGATCTACCGCGCGGCCCAGCGCTTCACGCTGCGCGCCCAGGCCGGCGAAGACAACGCGCTTGACGCCATCTGGACCTGGCGCTGGAATTGAAATCCGCGCGTGCGGCAGTGCACAATCTGGCGCCACCGCGAGCATTACAGCGCCATGACCGATCCCGCCAGCCCACCGCGCAAACCGAGCACGTCAGAACGGCGCTTGGGCAGCGACCGCCGCAAGGTCGACATGTTGCCCCCCGGCAAGGCCGACCGCCGCCGCAGTGTCGATTCCCGCAAGCCTGAGGTGGTCGAGCTCGACATGAGCAACTCGGAGTGGACGGCGCTGAGTGGCGTGCCGGTGCCGCCGACGACGAAGCGTTGAGGCCTACGCTGCGGCGCGCAGGGGGGTGCCGTTTGGCGCTCGGCACTTTGCGCTTTGCGTCCGGCGGGTGGTTTGGCGGAGCGCCACGCTGCCGGGTCCCGGCCCGGCGGCCGGGTAACTTTCATTTGCAGGGCCAAATGAAAGTCACCAAAGCAAAGGCCCTGGAATGCAACACCTGCACTTGCGTTCTGCGCGCGCCGGCACCGCGCCCGGCGGGCCACTTGGACACTCCGCTGCCGCTCATGGCGGCAATTCGCTCGACGGGGCCTCGCTTCGCTTCGGCCCTGAGTCCAGCGGCAGCGTCGGCCGCGAAACACTGGCTCATACGGATTTGCGTTCAATCGCATAAATGTCCGTTCGGGCTGAGCTTGTCGAAGCCCTTCGTCAAGCTCAGGGCGAACGCTATTTTCTTGTCGACTGAACGCAAGTCCGTATCACACCATGCACAACCAAACGGATAGAAAACACCGTTCGACATGAGCTCGGATTTCCGACGAGCCTGAGCTTGCGTTGCCGACCAGCCTGAGCTTGCGGTTCCGTTCTTCCAGAGCTTGCGTTTTCGTTCATCGTGAGCTTGAGTTTCCGCTCGTGGTGAGATTCAGTTTCCGTTCATCCTGAGCTTCAGTTTCCGTTCATCCTGAGCTTGTCGAAGGACAGGCCCAGCCCGCACGGTGACCATTGCGAACAAGTGCGAATCCACATCAATGGATCAGCGCGGGCGAGGCTTTGCGAGGCCCGCGCCGCCCAGCGCGCCAAGACCGCGATGCGCAGCGGGCTGCCCAAGTGGCCCGCTGGGCGCGGGTCCGGCGCGTGCAGAACGAACTGATAGGTTTTGCATTCAGGGCCTTTGCTTTGGTGACTTTCATTTGGCCCCGCAAATGAAAGTTACCCGGCCGCCGGGCCGGGACCCGGCAGCGTGGCACGCAGCCAAAGCCAAACTCGCCACGTGGCCCCAGGTCACTCCTGCGCCCCGCCAGCCAATGCCCCCCCCTCGACATGCCAGCGCAGCATGCCCCCCGCCAGGTTGGCCACCTGCGCAAACCCCGCCTGCTGCAGCATGACCACGGCGCGCGCCGAGCGCGAACCCGAACGGCATACGGCAACGACGGGTCGAGCCGGATCGAGCGTGGCCAGGTGGTCCTTCAGGGCTCCGAGCGGCACAAGCCGCGCCGCCGGGATGTGCCCCATCGGCCCATTGAACTCGTCGGGTTCGCGCACATCCACGATCTGCACCCGGGCGTCGGCGGGCAGCTCGGCC
>JANNGJ010000217.1:0-22749 GCA_031403815.1 Burkholderiales bacterium
CGCTGTCCGCGCCGCGCAGCAAGAGCGTGGGAACGCGCAGGCTGTCGTAGGCCTGCCAGAGCAGGGCCTCGCTGACCTGCGCCATCTCGGGCGTGGTGGCGCGAAAAGGCAGGCCGATGGCGGGGTCGTAGCGCGGCTTGAAGCCGCTGCCGTCGGCGATCAACTGGGGTTCGCTCAGCGCCAGCCACTGCGCGCGCGTGTGCGGCCCAAAGCCAGTGGAGACGGCCCACATCGCATCGGCCGCTTCGTCAAGCGTGGCCCAATGCGCCGGCACGCCGAGGAAGGTGCCGATACGCACCAAGGATGCGGGCTCGATCGTCGGCCCGATGTCGTTGATCACCAGGCGCCGCACGGGCGAGCCGGCCAGTGCCGCCACGCCCAGGCCGATCAGCCCGCCCATCGAGGTGCCGACCCAATCGAGCGTGGCGGCGTTCAAGCGCGCCACAAGGGTGACCATGTCGGCGATGTACTGCGGCACCTGGTAGCCGAGCGGATTCTCGAGCCGGTCCGAGCGGCCACGCCCGACCACATCGGGACAGACCACGCGGTATTCCCCGCACAGTGCCCGTGCCAGGGTGTCGAAATCACGCCCCTGGCGCGTCAGGCCATGGGCGCACACCAGCACGCGCGGGTTGGCCGGGTCGCCCCACTCCCAGTACGCCATGCGGTGCAGCGCCATGCGCGTCGGGCTGGGCGTGTCCACGCACTGGACGTGGTTGAGGCGGGGCTCGTTGGTCACAAGTCATCTCCCATTCGATAATCGATGCTACCAATGACAAGAGGGTGGACTCATGCTGACTGGCAAAACGGCTTTGGTGACAGGCTCGACGAGCGGCATCGGTCTGGGCATTGCCAAGGTGCTGGCCACTCACGGCGCCAACGTCGTGCTCAACGGCTTCGGTGATGTGGAGGCCGCGAAGCGCGAGTTCCGCGAGCTGGATGCCGAGATCGCCTACCACCCGGCCGACATGAGCAAGCCCGACCAGATCGCCGACATGTTCTCCTACGCCCACAGCACGATGGGCGCGGTGGACATCCTGGTCAACAACGCCGGTATCCAGCATGTGGCCAACGTGGAAGACTTCCCGGTCGAGAAGTGGGACGCGATCATCGCCATCAACCTGACCTCGGCCTTCCTCACCACGCGCCTGGCCCTGCCCGGCATGAGGGCCAGCGGCTGGGGCCGCATCTTGAACATCGCCTCGACGCACGGCCTGGTCGCCTCGGCCGCCAAGAGCGCCTACGTCGCCTCCAAGCACGGCTTGATCGGCTTCACCAAGGCCGTCGCGCTCGAAACTGCCTTGAGCGGTGTGACGGTGAATGCCATCTGCCCAGGCTGGGTACTGACGCCGTTGGTGCAGCAGCAGGTCGATGCCCGGGCCCTCAAGGACGGTGTCGGTATCGAAGAAGCCAAGCGCCGCCTGCTGGCGGACAAGCAGCCGTCCTTGCAGTTCACCACGCCCGCGCAACTCGGCGAGCTGGCCGTCTTCTTGTGCTCGCCCGCGGCCGACAACATCCGTGGCGCGTCGTTCAATGTGGACGGCGGCTGGGTGGCGCAGTAAGAAATGGGCCCACCCCCGTAGCGGCTTCGCCGCTCCCCCTCAAGGGGGCCGAGGCCCGCGGCTCCAAGCCCACCTGCGTCGGCTTGGGCGGGCCGAGGAATGGCCGCGTGCCGCGGCCATGCGGCCTGCCAGGCCCGCTGGCGGACCGGCGAAGCCGGACCCGCGGCGGCCGCTTGGCTATGCCGCGCCGCGCCGCGGCACACGCGCTACTTGGTCATTTGCGCCGCGCCGCTCACTGTGGCCGTGACTTCACCCTTGCCAGCTTCGGTGGGCAGGGCTTCTTCGGCCGATGCTGATGCGCGCGATGCCTTCATGAGCATGGGCATCGGTTGCTGGGCGAAGTCATTGGTTGCAACATTCACTTCGCGAACGCTGTAGCCGCTGTAGCCAAACTGCTGCGCCATCTGCGCCGCCTTGGCGCGCCAACGGGCGATGGCCTGGGCAGTCACCTCGGCCTCGACCTTCTCGCGCGCCTCGCGCGACAGCGTGTATCCGACGCGGGCGATGGTCATGCTCTGGATGCGCCCGCTGAGCTGGGCGATGGCCGTGATGTCCTTGCCCTGGACCTGCAACTCGGCGCTGCCCTGCCAGCCACTGATCGTCGCTTGGCCGCCTTTGGGCGGGTTGCTGTAGCGCGGGTAGAGCGAGAAGTTGCCGGTCTGGACCTCGACAGCGCCGGGCTTGGCGATCTTGCGGGCCTCGATCAGGGCCGCATCGAGGGCCTGCTTCAAACCACTCTGGACGGCCTGCGCGTCATTGCCCTCGCGCGTGACGGTAAAGGTCACGGCCAGCACGTCCTTGGTGACTTCGACGGTGGCCGTGGTGCTCAAGGTCAGCACGCCGCTGGTCGGCGCAGGTAGGGCTTGCGCGTGCGCAGCCAAGGCAAAAAGTGAGGCAGCGAGGCCGCAGGGCCAGGACATTCGGGGTTTCATTTCGATCCTTTCAATGACGCTTGCTTGCGCGCGTAGCGGCCAGGGTGCCGAGGGCCATGTGAACAATTGCCGCCTGTCGTGGGGAACTCGCCGCACACGGCGAAAGACATGTAACTGCAGGTCAGAACACGGGTTAACCCGGCGTGAATGCACCTTACCATGCCACTGTTACAAATTCGGAGTACTGCCCATGAACGCAACCGCCAACGCCCGCCCCGACCGTGTGGTGGTCGTCGACGACGACGCCCGCATCCGCGATCTGCTGCGCCGCTACCTCACCCAAGAAGGCTTCGAGGTGCTGTTGGCCGAAGACGCCAAGGCCCTGAATCGCCTGCTGACGCGCGAGACCATCGACCTGATCGTGCTCGACCTGATGTTGCCCGGTGAAGATGGCCTGTCGATCTGCCGCCGCCTGCGCGCCGCGAATGACGCCACGCCCATCATCATGCTCACCGCCAAGGTGGAAGACGTCGACCGCATCGTTGGCCTCGAAGTGGGCGCCGACGACTACCTGCCCAAACCCTTCAACCCGCGTGAATTGCTGGCCCGCATCCATGCCGTGCTGCGCCGCCGGCCGGCCATGGAGGCGCCGGGCGCGCCGGCCAAGGACCAGCAGACTGTCACCTTCGGCCCCTTCGAGTTCGACCTCTCGCTGCGCCGCCTGACCAAGGACGGCGAGCAGATGGCCCTGACCACCGGCGAGTTCTCGATGCTCAAGGCCCTGGTGCGACACCCGCGCCAGCCGCTCAGCCGCGACAAGCTGGCGCAACTGGCGCGCGGCCGCGAGTTCGAGCCCTTCGACCGCAGCCTGGACGTGCAGATCTCGCGCCTGCGCAAGATGATCGAGCCCGACCCGGCGCAGCCGCGCTACATTCAGACCGTGTGGGGTGTGGGCTACGTGTTCGTGCCGGACGGCACTCATTGACGACCCCCGACGCAAGCCGCTTTGCTGCCGTGCGTCACGCCCGCAAGGGGCTGCCGGGCCTTGCTTGGGAGCGGCCCGGCGCGGCGGCCCGGGAGTGAACCGACGACCAGCCACCCGTGATGCATCATCCCCCTCCATGCCCCGCCAGCCTGTCGGCCTGAGTCTTTTCTCGCGCACCTTCTTCCTGCTCGCGCTGCTGCTGGCCGGCGGCATCTTTGCCTGGGTGCAGACGCTGCGGGCGCTGGAGCTGGAACCGCGCGCAGTGCAAGCAGCGCAGCAGATTGCCAGCCTGGTGAATCTGTCGCGCGCGGCATTGCGTTACTCCGACAGCATCAACCGCGTGGCGGTGGTGAAGACCATGACCGACCAGGAGTCGATGCGCGTCTTGCCGCGCGAGCCCGGTGACCGCTGGGAGCCCTTCGAGGTTGATCGCTTCACGCGCCGCGTCGGTGCCGAGTTGCGCTCGCGCCTGGAAGCCGACACGGTGGTGGCGCGCTCTGTCAATGGCCAGGCGGGCCTGTGGGTCGGCTTCAACATCGAGAAGGAACCCTTCTGGCTGCAGGCCGACGCCACCCGCGTGGTGCCGCTGACGCCGGGCACCTGGTTCGTCTGGGTCGGCATTGCCTTGCTCGCCACCCTGGTCGGTTCAGTGTCGATCGCGCGGCTGATCAACCAGCCCCTGCGCGACCTGAGCTTTGCCGCCAGTCGAATCCGCGAAGGCGAGTTCGACTCGGTGCTCGACGAGAACACCCTGACCAGCGAGATCCGCGAAGTCAACATGGGCTTCAACCGCATGGCCCGTGAGTTGGCCAAGGTCGAGGAAGACCGCGCGGTGATGCTGGCCGGCATCAGCCACGACCTGCGCACACCCCTGGCCCGCCTGCGCCTGGAAGCCGAGATGAGCGTCAGCGACGAAGAAGCGCGCCAGAACATGGCACTGGACATCGAGCAGCTCGACGCCATCATCGACAAATTCATGGATTACGCGCGGCCGGGTGATGCACGCTTGGTGCCGGTGCACTTGTCGCCCCTGGTGGACAAGGAAGCCGCCACCTTCCGCGATCCGCGCGAGATCGTCATCACCTCCCGGCTGGCGATCGACCTGCGTGTGATGGCCGATGAGGTCGAGCTGGGCCGCGTGTTCGGCAACTTGTTCGAGAACGCGCGTCGCTACGGCCGCAGCACCGACACCGGGATTGCCGTGGTCAGCGTCACCTACGTGCGCTCGGGCCCCTGGGTCATCGTCAGCGTGCGCGACCAGGGCTCGGGCGTGGCGCCGGAGAAGCTGTCCCAGTTGACGACGCCCTTCTACCGCGGTGACGCCGCGCGCACGGCGGCCACTGGCGCCGGCCTGGGCTTGGCGATTGTTGAGAAAGCGATGCAGCGCATGGGCGGGCAGTTCGAGATCGACAACGCGCCCGACGGCGGCCTGGTGGCGCACATCCGGCTCAAACGCGCGCCCTAGACGGGCCCGCCCCCGAAGCGGCTGCTCCGCTCCCCCTCAAGGGGGCACCGCTGGCGGACCGGCAAAGCCGGATCCGCGGCGACCGCTTGGCAGGCAGCGCATATCAGCCTGTCTGCAATAGACACACCGCGCGGGCCTCGATCGCGCGCCCCTCGCCCACCGGGCCCATCTTCTCGGCCGTCTTGGCTTTGACGTTGATCTGCTCCTGCGCGACGCCAAGCACCGCGGCCATGCGCTGGCGCATGGCGCCGATGAAGGGTGCCAGCTTGGGCGCTTGCGCAACGATGGTGCTGTCGATATTGACGATCTCGAAACCCGCGCTGCGAACCCGCTGCACCGCCTCGGCCAGCAGGCGCATCGAGTCGGCACCCGCAAACGCAGGGTCGGTGTCGGGAAAGTGGCGGCCGATGTCGCCCAGGGCGGCGGCACCGAACAAGGCATCCGTGATGGCATGGGCCAGTGCGTCGGCGTCGGAGTGACCGGCCAATCCATGGGTGTGTGGGATCGTCACGCCACCCAATATCAATGGTCGGCCGACAACCAGCGCGTGGGTGTCCCAGCCTTCACCGATGCGCAAGTTCATGGGGCGTTCCTGAGCAAGCGCGCGGCCAGCACGAAGTCGGCCGGCCAGGTGAGCTTGAAGTTGTCGGGCTCGCCGGGCACGAGCAAGGGCGCGTGGCCTAGCGCTTCAATGGCGCCGGCTTCATCGGTGACTTCGGCATTGCTGCGCGCCAGGGCCTCACTCAGCAGGCCGAGGCGAAACATCTGCGGCGTCTGCGCCAGCCACTTGCCGCCACGGTCGAGGGTCGTAGCGATGCGCTGATTCGTGCCCGCCTGTTTGAGCGTGTCAGCCAAGGGCAAGGCCAGCAAGCCGCCGACGTCGTCTCCCTGGCAGGCGTCAATGAGTCGCTGTACGGTTGCAGCCCGCACCAGGCAGCGTGCAGCGTCGTGCACCAGCACCCAGTCCTGCGGCTGCGCGCCGCGCGCCGCCAGCGCGGCCAGCCCGCTGGCAACGCTGGCCGCCCGGCTGCTGCCGCCGCAACGCTCGACCCAGGCACGCGCGCCCCGGAAGTCCGGCGCGGCCGCCTCGAATTCAGCGTCAGTGGGTGCCAGGACCACCAAGGTCGCCGTCATGTGTGCCACGCTTTGCAGCGCTGCAAGGGTGTGCGCAACCACGCTGCGACCGGCGATCACGGCGTACTGCTTGGGGCCGTCGGTGCCCGCACGGCTGCCGTTGCCGGCGCAAGGCACGAGTGCATAACACTTTGCAGGGGGGTGATCGAAAGCCGTGGCCATTGCGCTCGATTCTAGAATCCACCGGTTCATGCAGCTGCCGATCATTGCACCGGGAAAGCGCTACACGTTGCCGCGCCCGGTCGGGTCGGCCGACGCGTTGCAGCTCGCGCGCGTGGCCCAAGGCTGGGCCCGGCAGGGTCGCATCGGCGCCATCATTGCCGCCGACCCTGCTGACACGCAGCGCCTGGCTGATGAGTTGCCCTTCTTCGCACCGGGTCTGCGCATTGCCGTGTTCCCCGACTGGGAGACGCTGCCCTACGACACCTTCAGCCCGCACCAAGACCTCATTTCAGAGCGTCTGGCCACGCTCTGGCGCTTGCTCTCGCTGCATGACGTTGACGTGGTGCTGCTGCCGGCGACCACGGCGCTGACACGCTTGGCGCCACCGGCCTTCATGGCCGCCACCACTTTCCAGTTCAAGCAGAAGGACAGCCTCAACGAAGCTGCGTTGAAGTCACAGCTCACCCTGGCGGGCTACCAGCATGTCAGCCAGGTCGTTTCGCCCGGTGAGTACGCCGTGCGTGGCGGTTTGAACGATCTGTTCCCGATGGGATCGACAGAGCCGTTTCGCATCGACCTGTTCGACGATGAGATCGACTCTATCCGCACCTTCGACCCCGACTCGCAGCGCAGCCTCTACCCGGTGCCTGAAGTGCGCTTGCTGCCGGGCCGCGAGTTTCCGATGGACGACGCAGCACGGGCCACGTTCCGCGCACGCTGGCGCGAGAAGCTCGAAGGCGACCCGACCAAAAGCCGCATCTACAAAGATCTCGGCGCGCGCTAGCCACCGCCGGCATCGAGTACTACCTGCCGCTGTTCTTTGCCCAAACCGCCACCCTGTTTGACTACCTCGGCCCCGATGCCGCCGTGGTGCTGCACGGCGAAGTTGACGAGGCCTTGACGCGCTTCTGGGTCGACACCCGCGAGCGCCATCGTTTCTTGCAGCACGACCCGGAGCGGCCGATCCTGGCGCCGGAGGACATCTTCCTCAAGGTCGAGGAGTTCTTTGCGCTGACCCAGCCGCACGCCACCCTGGCGCTTCGCGGCACAACACCCACCGAGTGGGCGCGCCCGCTGCCCGACGTCGCCGTTGATCGCGGCACGACGGAGCCCCTGTCGCTGCTGGAGCGCCATCTCGACAGCACTGCCACTCGCGTGCTGCTGGTGGCCGAGAGCGAAGGCCGGCGCGAGAGCCTGCTCGAGTTACTGCGCGACCACCGCATCGAAGTACCGAGCGTCGACACCCTGGCCGAGTTCGAGGCCAGCGACGAGAAAGTGTCGATCGCCGCGGCGCCCTTGGCGGCTGGCTTCCACTGGCAGCGCGACGACGGGGTCGCGCCGATCCAGTTCATCACCGAGACCGAACTCTTCGCCACCGCGCCGACATCGCGCCGGCGCAAGAAGCAAGAGCAGGTCAGCAACGTCGATGCGCTGATCAAGGACCTTTCGGAGCTGAAGGTCGGCGACCCAGTGGTGCACATCAACCACGGCATCGGCCGCTATGTTGGGCTGATCCACATCGACCTGGCGAATGGCCAGGACGGCGGCCCGTCGGAGTTCCTGCACCTTGAGTACGCCGAGAAGGCGACGCTTTACGTGCCCGTGGCGCAACTGCACCTGATCGGCCGCTACACCGGCGTCTCCGCCGAAGAGGCGCCGCTACATCGCCTCGGCTCGGGCCAGTGGGAGAAGGCCAAGCGCAAGGCCGCCGAGCAAGTGCGCGATACCGCCGCCGAGCTGTTGAACCTGTATGCCCGCCGCGCCGCACGCGAGGGTCACGCTCACCGCTATTCGGCCCACGACTACGAAGCCTTCGCCGCCAGTTTCGGATTCGAAGAAACGCCCGACCAGCGCGCCGCGATCCACGCCGTGATCCAGGATCTGGTGAGCCCGAAGCCGATGGATCGCCTGGTCTGCGGCGATGTCGGCTTCGGCAAGACGGAGGTGGCCCTGCGCGCAGCCTTCGTCAGCGTGATCGGCGGCAAGCAGGTGGCGATCCTCGCGCCGACGACGCTGCTGGCCGAGCAGCATTACCAGAACATCGTGGACCGCTTCGGCAAGTGGCCGGTGAAGGTCGCCGAGCTGTCGCGCTTTCGTTCCACCAAGGAAATCAACGCCGCGCTCGAAGGCATCGAGGCCGGCACGATCGACATCGTGGTCGGCACCCACAAGTTGCTCTCCAAGGACGTCAAGTTCAAGCGCCTGGGCCTGTTGGTCATCGACGAAGAGCACCGCTTCGGCGTGCGCCACAAAGAGGCGATCAAGGCGATGCGCGCCGATGTCGATGTGCTCACGCTGACGGCCACGCCGATCCCGCGCACTTTGGGCATGGCGCTCGAAGGCCTGCGCGATTTGAGCGTCATCGCCACCGCGCCGCAGCGGCGCCTGTCGATCAAGACCTTCGTTCGCAACGAATCGAGCGGCACGATCCGCGAAGCCGTGCTGCGCGAATTGAAGCGCGGCGGCCAGGTCTATTTCCTGCATAACGAAGTCGACACCATAGTCCACCGCCACGACAAGCTGGCCGAGTTGCTGCCCGAAGCGCGCATCGCCATCGCCCACGGCCAGATGCCCGAGCGTGAGTTGGAGCGGGTGATGCGTGACTTCGTGGCGCAACGCTACAACCTGCTGCTGTGCTCGACTATCATTGAGACTGGCATCGACGTGCCCACCGCCAATACCATCGTCATGAGCCGCGCCGACAAATTCGGCCTGGCGCAACTGCACCAGTTGCGTGGCCGCGTCGGGCGCAGCCACCACCAGGCCTACGCCTACCTGCTGGTGCCCGATGTCGAGGGCCTGACCAAGCAGGCCGCGCAGCGCCTGGAAGCGATCCAGCAGATGGAAGAACTCGGCAGCGGCTTCTACCTCGCCATGCACGATCTCGAGATTCGCGGCGCCGGCGAAGTGCTGGGCGAAAACCAGAGCGGCAACATGATGGAAATCGGCTTCCAGCTCTACAACGACATGCTGGCCGAAGCGGTGCGTTCGCTGAAGGCAGGGCGCGAACCCGACTTGCTCTCACCGCTGGCCGCCACCACCGAGATCAACCTGCACGCCCCGGCCCTGCTGCCCGACGCCTACTGCGGCGACGTGCACACGCGCCTGAATCTCTACAAGCGCCTGGCCACGGCCGCCACTGCCGAGCACATCGACAACTTGCTCGAAGAAGTCACCGACCGCTTCGGCAAACTGCCCACCCAGGGCCAGACCCTCTTCGACACCCACCGTCTGCGCGTGCTGGCCAAGCCCTACGGCGTGGTCAAGATCGATGCTGCGCCGCGCCTGATGATGATTGCCTTTCGCCCTAATCCGCCAATCGATGCGCTGCGCATCATCGAGCTGGTGCAAAAGAACCGCCATATCAAACTCGCCGGCAATGACAAGCTGCGCATCGAACGTGAATTGCCCGAGGCCAAGGACAGGGCCCAGGTGATTCGCGATGTGCTGCGCGCGCTCGGGGCGCCGAAGGAAGTGACAACGACGTGAGTCCCACCGAATATGCCCCCGGTCTGACACTGCGCGGCTGCAGCCTGCCTTGCCGGCTGATCGACTTCGGGTTGATCGCGTTCGACATGGATTCGACGCTCATCAACATTGAATGCATCGACGAGATCGCCGATGCAGCCGGGCGCAAGGCCGAGGTGGCCGCCATCACCGAAGCCGCCATGCGTGGCGAGATCACTGACTACAAGGACAGTCTGCGCCGCCGCGTCGCGCTGTTGCGCGGTGTGCCTGTCACAGCAATGGAGCAGGTTTGGCGCGAGCGGCTGCAACTCAACCCCGGCGCCGAAGCCCTGGTGCGTGCCTGCCAAACCGCGGGGCTGAAGACCTTGCTCGTGTCGGGTGGCTTCACCTTCTTCACCGACCGCATCCGCGACCGGCTCGGCCTGGACTTCACGCGCAGCAATGTGCTTGAGGTCGTGGAAGGCCAGTTGACGGGACGCATGGTCGATCAACCCTGGGGCGACATTTGCGATGGCGAAGAAAAGCGGCGCATGCTTCAACAAACCTGCGCCCAGCTCGGCCTCGAACCGCGTCAAGCCATTGCGGTTGGCGATGGCGCCAACGATTTACCGATGATGGCCGTCGCTGGCCTTTCCGTCGCCTACCACGCCAAGCCTCGCGTGCGCGAGCAGGCCATGGTGGCCATCGAAAGCGGTGGCCTCGACCGCCTGCTGGAGCTTTTGCGCCCCTGAGCGTCGCGGCCCCGCCTTCTCGGGATGGTCAGGATCCGCCGTCTCGGTAGACTGCTTGTGTGACCGCCCACGCTTTCTTTTGCCCCCCCCTGCTTGCCCTGTTGCTGGTGCTGGGCCCACGGCAAGTCGCCCAGGCGCAGAACGAAGTGACCGCCGTCGCAGCGCGCAACAGCGCCCAGGCCGTGGCCGATTTGTGTCGAATGGGCCGCCGCGGCGACGCCGACTCACAGTACCAACTGGCCTGGCTGTTTGCCCATGGCCGCGGCAACGAGCGCCGTGACGACTGGGCCGCGTACCTCTTTTTCGCCGCGGCCAGCCAAGGCCACGGCGATGCCAAACGTATGCTGCAGTCGGTGACCTGGCCCGCAGCCGCCGTGCCCGACTGCTTCACCCATGCCCTCGCGCCGCCCAAGGTGTCGGCCTCGGTAGCGGTCAATGCACCGCCGCACATCGAAAAACTGGTGCGCAGGCTGGCGCCGCAATACCAGGTGGCGCCGCAACTGGCGCTGGCCATCATCGCTGTCGAGTCCAACTTCAACGTGGCGGCTTTGTCGACGAAGAATGCCCAGGGCCTGATGCAGTTGATCCCGCAGACGGCCAAGCGTTTTGGTGTCAACAATGCGTTCGATGCGCAGCAGAACATCCGCGGCGGCATGGCCTATCTGCGCTGGCTGTTGGCCTACTTCGAGGGCGACGTGGCCCTGGTGGCAGCCGCCTACAACGCCGGTGAAGGCGCGGTGAACCAGCACCGCGGCGTGCCGCCGTTCGATGAGACGCGCGAATATGTGCGCCGCGTGGTGGCACGCGTTGGTACCGCGGCCCAGCCCTTCGACGCGCGCATCACCGGGCCATCTCCGCAACTGCGGCAGATGCGCAAGCTGGCCAAGCTGGACTGAAGGGCGCGGCGGCGCCTCAGGCGTCGATCTGGGCCCAGGCCTTTTCCAGACGCTTCAGGCTCACCGGCTGCGGCGTGCGCAGTTCTTGCGCAAACAGGCTGACGCGCAACTCTTCCAGCAACCAACCGAACTCATCGAGGCGGCTGTCGGCGCTGCCGCGACGCTCCTGGATGCGGCGTAACCAGCGCTGTTCAAGCGGCCGCAAGCCGGCCAGGCGTTCGATGTCGCGAGCAGGCTCGGCGCGCAGTTTGTCCAGACGCATCACCACGGCTCGCAGGTAGCGCGGCAGGTGGGCCAAGGCGGCCCAGGACGTCGTCATCAGGAAGCGTTTGCCCACCAGGCGTTGCAGTTGGGCGGCGATGTCGTCGGCAACCTCCTTGGGTGGCTTGCTGTCCTTGAGCTTGCGCACGGCATTGGCATGCTCTTGCAGCACCGCCGCTGCGCTGCGTGCGACCTCCTGGGCAATCAAGGTCAAACGGCTGCGGCCCGCTTCCAGGCGTGAGCGAAAGCTCGGCGCATCGGTTGGCAGACCGTCGGCAAGAAAGGCGCGGTCCAGCGCCACGGCAATGATTTGCTCGCGCAACTCCTCGGCGCTGCCCAGGGCCATGAATTGCGTGGCCATGCGCGGCAGTTCCGGGATGTTCTTCTCCAGGAACTTCAACGGCTCCTTGAGTTGCAGCGCAATCAGGCGGCGCAGGCCGGCGCGGTGCTTGGCGGCGGCCACCTCCGGTTCGTCGAAGACCTCGATCTCGACGCCTGTACCTTTGTCAATCAGGGCCGGGAATCCGACCAGGGTCTGGCCGGCCTTGCGCAGCTCCATCAGCTCGGGCAGCTCGCCGAAGGTCCAGTCGGCGTAGCGCGCGCTGGGCGGGGCAGCGGCAGCCGCGGCGGCACGCACACTGGGCGCGCTGCCGGCATCCACAGCGCGTGGCGCAGGCGCTCCCGCCGGCGCCGGCGCCGGACTGTGTGCCAGGTTCAAGCCGGCCAGGGCCTGGAACGCGGAACGGGCCTGCACGCCAAGCTCGGCCTTCAAGGCCGCCAGGTTGCGGCCCGTGCCGAGCTGGCGGCCGTGCTCATCGACGACGCGGAAGTTCATCCACAGGTGAGGTAGCAGCGTCTCCAGCTTGAAGTCGTTGCGTTGCACCGCCAGTTGCGTGCGCTCGCGCACGGCCTTGAGCACGACGTCCAGCAAGGCACCCTGCGCAAACGGCACGCTGGCGCAGAACGCGTCGGCATAGTCGGGCAATGGCACCAAGCGCGAGCGCGGGCGTTGGTGCAGGCTCTTCACCAGCGCCAGCACCTTGGCAGCCAGCATGCCGGGCACCAGCCATTCGCAGCGTTCCTCGCTGACCTGGTTCAAGGCATAGATCGGCACCGTGACAGTCAAGCCGTCCTTGGCATCACCCGGCTCGTGCAGGTAGCTCGCCGCGCAGTCGATGCCACCCAGGCGAATCGCCTTCGGGAACGCGTTGGTGGTGATGCCCGCTGCCTCGTGGCGCATCAGCTCGTCGCGCGTTAGCTTCAACAGCGCGGGCTGCCGCTTGACCTCATCACGGTACCAACGCTCCAGGCTGGCGCCGCCCACTACATCGGCAGGCACCTGCTGATCGTAGAAGGCGAAGATCAACTCGTCGTCGATCAACACGTCCTGGCGCCTGGCCTTGTGCTCAAGCTCCTGCACCTGGCGAATCAGCTTCTCGTTGTGCGCCAGAAAGGGCAGCGGGGTTTCCCAGTCGCCCTGGACCAAGGCCTCGCGGATGAAGATGGCGCGCGCGGCTGTCGCATCGATGCGGCCGAAGTGGACCTTGCGGTTGTTGTAGACCACCAGGCCATACAGCGTGGCGCGTTCGAGCGCGATGACTTCGCTGGCCTTCTTCTCCCAGTGCGGCTCGAGCAGCTGGGTCTTCAGCAAATGGCCGCCGATGCGTTCGATCCAGGTCGGCTCGATGGCCGCCAGGCTGCGTCCGAACAGGCGCGTGGTCTCGACCAACTCGGCAGCCATCAACCAGCGGCCCGGCTTCTTCGACAGGTTGACGCCGGGGTGGCGCCAGAACTTTATGCCGCGCGCGCCGAGGTACCAATCTTCGTCGTCGGCCTTGAGGCCGATGTTGCCAAGCAGACCGGCCAGCAGCGCCAGGTGGATCTGCTCATAGTTGGCGGGTGCTGTGTTCAGGCGCCAGCCGTGCTCGGCCGCCACAGTCAGCAGTTGTGAATGGATGTCGCGCCACTCGCGCACCCGGCGCACAGAGATGAAGTTGTCGCGCAGGCGCTGCTCTTGTTGGCGGTTGGAGAGCTTGTGCGCCGTGTGCTCTGCGCTGTGGCCGCGGCCAGCCTCGAGCCATTGCCAGAGCTTCAAGGTGCCGCTGAATTCACTGCGCTCGTCGTCGAAGGGCTTGTGCTTTTCGTCAGCGGCCTGCGCGCGCTCCTGCGGCCGGTCGCGCACGTCCTGACCCGACAGGGCCGCGGCGATCACCAGTACTTCACTCAGCGACTGGCGCTCACGCGCCTCGACGATCATGCGGCCAATGCGCGGGTCGAGCGGCAGGCGCGACAGCTCGCGCCCGATGGCGGTCAAGTCATTGCGCTCATCCACTGCGCCCAGCTCGCTGAGCAAGGCGTAGCCATCGACAACGGCCTTTTTCGGCGGCGGTTCGAGAAAGGGAAAGTCTTCGACCAGGCCCAGGCCCAGCGACTTCATGCGCAGGATCACGCCGGCCAGCGAGGAGCGCAGGATCTCGGGGTCGGTGAAGCGCGGCCGGCCGGCGAAATCGGCCTCGTCATACAGCCGGAGGCAGGTGCCGCCGGCCACGCGGCCGCAGCGCCCGGCGCGCTGGTTGGCCGCCGCCTGGCTGATCGCTTCGACCTGCAACTGCTCGACCTTGTTGCGGTAGCTGTAGCGCTTCACGCGCGCGAGGCCGGCGTCGATGACAAAGCGGATGCCCGGCACCGTGAGCGAGGTCTCAGCGACGTTGGTGGCCAGCACGATGCGCGCGGCGCCGCCGGTCTCGAACACACGGTCTTGTTCAGCCTGAGACAGGCGGGCATAGAGCGGCAGGATCTCGCTGTCGCGGCGCCGCGGGTCGTGCGCTAGGTGTTTGCGCAGGTGGTCGGTGGCCTCGCGGATCTCGCGCTCGCCGGGCAGGAAGACGAGGATGTCGCCTTTGCCACCGTCCTGCCACAGCTCGTCGACGGCGTCGGCAATGGCAACGTTCAAGTCGCGCTCGCGCGTCTCTTCGAACGGGCGCCAGCGTTGCTCGACCGGAAACAGGCGGCCCGAGACCTGGATCACCGGCGCCGGGCCCTGTGCGGTGGCGAAGTGCTGTGCGAAGCGGTCGGCGTCGATCGTGGCCGAGGTCACGATGACCTTCAGGTCGGGCCGCCGCGGCAGGATCTGCTTCAGGTGGCCGAGCAGAAAGTCGATATTCAGCGAGCGCTCATGCGCCTCGTCGATGATCAACGTGTCATAGGCCCGCAGCAGCGGGTCGCTCTGCGTCTCGGCCAGCAAGATGCCGTCGGTCATCAGCTTGACGGAGGCGCCAGGCTGCAGGCGGTCCTGGAAGCGCACCTTGAAGCCGACCACTTCGCCCAGCGGCGTCTTCAACTCCTCGGCGATGCGCTTGGCCACGCTCGAAGCGGCAATGCGCCGAGGCTGGGTGTGGCCGATCAGTTTGCCGGTATTGGCACGGCCGCGCCCGAGGCCGAGCGCGATCTTCGGCAGCTGGGTGGTCTTGCCCGAGCCGGTCTCGCCGCA
This sequence comes from Burkholderiales bacterium, assembly GCA_031403815.1. GTDB lineage: Bacteria > Pseudomonadota > Gammaproteobacteria > Burkholderiales > Burkholderiaceae_C > CADEEN01. The sequence continues at coordinate 15,027 of JANNGJ010000217.1, forward strand.
GACGATGACGACCGGGTGCAGCCGGATGGCTTGCGCAATCTCGTCACGCCGCGCCGAAACCGGCAGCGCCTCGGGGAAGGTGATCGGTGGGAGCGGGTTCGGGACGATGTCGGCAGGCACGGGGCGCGGATTATCCCGCGCGCCAATCGCCTCGGGCCAGCGCCGGGCCGCCCCAAGCGGCCCGAACTCGCCAGGGCCACGAAGGGGCCCCTGCGGTGCCCGGGGGGCGCGAGCGCAGCGAGCTTGGGGCAGTTATTGCTACATGTTGTAGGTGATCACGCTCAGCGCCGCGCCCTGCGGGTCTTGGATCACCGCCATGCGGCCGACGCCTTTCACGTCCATCGGCTCCATCAGCACGCTGCCGCCCAGGCTCCTGACCTTGGCGAGCAGCTTGTCGACGTCGTCCACCGTGACATAGCAGCCCCACATCGACGGCATGCCCGCAGGCGTGCCCGGCGGCTTGCCCATGATGCCGCCAACGGAGGTGTCGCCGACCTTGAGCACGTGGTACGGCCCAGTGTCCATGTCCATCGTCTCGGCCTTCCAGCCGAACAGCGTGCCGTAGAACTCGCAGGCCGCTTTCGGGTTGCTCGTCATCAGCTCCGACCAGCTGAAGGCACCGTGTGTCTTGTAGGTATCCATCGCAGGCTCCTGGTGGAAAGTGAGGCTGGCATCGTGCGCCACGCTGGTCGGGTCGTCAATGCCACGGCGGCGGCCTGCGGCACAATCGGCCGCGCCATGAGCCTAGTCTTCCCCCACACCTTCGTCCCGTGGTTTCGTTCGGTAGCACCGTACATACACGCTTACCGTGGCAAGACCTTCGTCGTCGCGATGGCCGGTGAAGGCATCGCGGCCGGCAAGTTGTCTGCCTTCATCCAGGACCTGGCGATCCTGCACGCAATGGGCATCAAGCTGGTGCTAGTGCATGGCTTTCGGCCCCAGGTCGGCGAGCAATTGAAGGCCAAGGGCCACCCCGAGCGCTTCAGCCACGGCTTGCGCATCACTGATGAGGTGGCACTGGACTGCGCGCAAGAGGCGGCAGGGCAGCTGCGTTTCGAGATCGAGGCGGCGTTCTCGCAGGGCCTGCCGAACACGCCGATGGCCAATGCGACGCTGCGCGTGATCTCGGGCAACTTCCTCACCGCGCGGCCGGTTGGCATCGTCGATGGGGTTGATTTCAAGCACAGCGGCGTCGTGCGAAAAGTCGACGCGGTGGCGATCCGGCGAGCCATCGATACCGGCGCCGTCGTGCTCTTGTCCCCGTTCGGTTTTTCTCCGACCGGCGAGGCCTTCAACCTGACAATGGAAGACGTGGCCACCTCGACCGCCATCGCGTTGCAGGCCGACAAGCTGATGTTCGTCACCGAAGTGCCCGGCGTACGCGAAAACAAGGACGACGCCGGCAGCGACATCGACACCGAACTCGCCCTGGCCGACGCCGAGCGCCTGCTCGCCGCCTTGCCCGCCCCGACCCAACCGACCGAGGCCGCCTTCTACCTGCGCCACTGCGTCAAGGCCTGCCGCGAAGGCGTCGAGCGCTCGCACATTCTGCCCTTCGGCGTCGATGGTGCATTGCTGCAAGAGGTCTACACGCACGACGGCATCGGCACCATGGTGGTCGATGAAAAACTGGAAAGCCTGCGCGAAGCGACCAGCGACGATGTCGGCGGCATCCTGCAACTGATCGAACCCTTCGAGCGCGACGGAACCCTGGTGCGGCGCGAGCGCACCGAGATCGAACGCGACATCGCCAACTACACCGTGATCGAACACGACGGTGTGATCTTCGGTTGCGCCGCGCTCTACCCCTACCCCGAGGCTGCCACAGCGGAGATGGCCGCCCTGACCGTCAGCCCCGAGGTGCAGGGCCAGGGCGATGGCGACCGCATCTTGAAGCGCGTCGAGCAGCGCGCCCGCGCGATGGGTTTGGCCAGCGTCTTTGTGCTGACCACGCGCACGATGCACTGGTTCATCAAGCGCGGTTTCCAGCCGGCCGACGCCGACTGGCTGCCCGAGGCGCGCAAGCGCAAGTACAACTGGGACCGGCGCTCTCAAGTGCTGGTTAAGCATTTCAAATGAACCGCAACGGAGCCCCTACATGACACGCATGGTGCAGTGCACTTATCTCAAGAAGGACGCCGAGGGCATCGCCTTTCCGCCCTACCCCGGCGATCTCGGAAAGCGCATCTACGACAACATCAGCAAGGAAGCCTTTGAGCTGTGGAAGAAGCACCAGACCATGCTGGTGAACGAGAACCGCTTGAACCTTGCCGATGCGCGCGCGCGGCAGTACCTGGCGCGTCAGATGGAGCAGTTCTTCTTCGGTGACGGTGGCGACAAGCCGGCGGGCTACGTACCTCCGCCTGCCTGATTTATCAACCTAAACGCGAATCATTCGCATTTGTGTGATAATCTCCTCGGCATCCCTTCCCTGCCACGGAGCCACCCGATGCGAAGCCCGAAATCCCTTGCTGCTGGCCTCATCAGCCTTGTCCTGACTGGCGGAGCCGTCGCCCAGCCAGCGGTCCTCAACCTCTACTCCGCCCGTCACTACCAGACTGACGAAGCCCTGTACGAGAACTTCACCCGAGCCACCGGCATCAAGGTGAACCGCGTTGACGCCGATGACGCCGGCATCCTGGCCCGGCTCAAAACCGAGGGCAGCGCCAGCCCTGCCGACGTCATCTTGCTGGTTGACGCCGCCCGCCTCTGGCGCGCCGAAATAGATGGCCTGTTCCAACCACTGAAGAGCAAGACGCTGGAGGCGCGCATCCCTGCCCAGTTTCGCGGCAAAGACAGCGGCGAGGGCTCCGCGTGGTTCGGCCTGTCGACCCGGGCACGCGTGGTGGTCTTCAACAAAGCCACGGTTCAACGCGACGACGCCGATACCTATGAAGAACTGGCCGACCCGAAGAACAAGGGCAAGCTGTGCACGCGCTCGGGCTCGCACCCCTACAACCTGTCGCTGTTCGGCGCGATGCAAGAGCACCTTGGTCCTCAAGCCACCGAAGTGTGGCTCAAGGGCCTTGTCTCCAACATGGCGCGCAGCCCCAAGGGCGGTGACACAGACCAGATACTGGCCGTGGCAAGTGGCGAATGCGGCATTGCCTTGGCCAATACCTATTACCTGGCGCGCCTGATGCGCTCGCAGAAGCCCGAAGACAAGGCGGCGGTCGAGAAGATCGGGGTGGTTTTCCCGAATCAAGCCAGTTACGGCACGCATATAAACATCGCGGGCGCTGCAATGGCACGCCACGCCAAGAATCGGGGCGCAGCGCAGCAGTTTCTGGAATACCTCGCGTCCGATCAAGCGCAGGCCTTTTTCGCCGACGGCAACAACGAATGGCCGATCGTGGCAGGCTTGAGTATCACCAACCCGGCGTTGTTGCAGTTGGGCTCATTCAAGCGCGAAACCATACCGATTGCCGTCGTCGGCATGAATCAGATCAAAATTCAGCAAATGCTCGACCGCGTCGGCTACAAGTGATTCAAGGCCGGTCGGTAGTATACTCAGGCGACTAGTAACTGACCGGCTTGAAATCATGACCAAACTTTTGACCGAACTCCTGGCGCAAAAAGCCGCGCTCGATAAACAAATCGAGCAAACCCAACGCGACGAGCGCCAGCAAGCCATCGCCCAGGTCAAAGCCCTGATGGCGGAATATGGGCTGACTGCGGCCGACCTCACGGCTCGCTCGGCCACTAAAACCAGCGTCGCCAAGAAAGTAGCCGCCAAGTACCGCAACAAGGCCACCGGCGAGGCCTGGAGCGGCCGGGGGTTGCAACCGCGCTGGCTCAAAGCGGCCCTGGCCGGTGGAAAGAAGCTCACCGACTTCGCCGTCTGAGTTCGGGCCCGCGCCACGTGGCGTGGGCGCAGAGGCGGTATCGAGCGCAGCCACGGCGGCGTTGGCTAGACTCCCTCGATGATTCCACCGGGCTTTGTTGCCGAACTGCTGTCACGCGTCGACATCGCCGAAGTGGTGGGTCGCCACGTGCAGCTCAAGAAGGGCGGCGCCAACCTGATGGGCTTGTGCCCATTCCATGGCGAGAAGTCACCGAGCTTCTCGGTCAGCCCGAGCAAACAGTTCTACTACTGCTTCGGCTGCGGCGCCTCGGGCGATGCGATCCGCTTTCTGACGGAGCACACCGGTGCCAGCTTTCGCGACGCTGTCACCGACCTGGCGCAACAGGTCGGCCTGACAGTCCCTGACGACCAGCGCAGCGATGACGAGCGCCAACAGGCCGCCCAAAGCAAGGCCCGTCAAGCCACTCTGGCCGATGTGCTTGCCCGCGCGGGTGAGCACTACCGCAAGCAGCTCAAGGCCGACTCACGCGCCATCGACTACCTCAAGGGCCGCGGCCTGACGGGCGAGATCGCCGCGCGCTTCGGTGTTGGCTACGCACCCGAGGGTTGGCGCCCCTTGGCCAGCGCCTTCGCACACTATGACGACCCTCTGCTGGTCGAAGCCGGGCTGGTGATCGTCCAGGGCGACGACGGCGCGGAGCAGAAGCGCTACGACCGTTTTCGCGACCGCATCATGTTCCCGATCCGCGCCGTCTCGGGCGAGACCATCGGTTTCGGTGGTCGGGTGCTCGACCGGGGCGAACCCAAGTACCTCAATTCGCCCGAGACCGCTGTGTTCGTCAAGGGTCGCGAGTTGTATGGGCTGTTCGAGTCGCGCGCCGGCATGCGTGCGCGCGGCCATGCGCTGGTGGTCGAGGGCTACATGGACGTGGTCGCCTTGGCGCAGTCTGGCTTCGACAACGCCGTGGCCACGTTGGGCACGGCCTGCACCGACGATCATCTGCGCAAGCTGTTTCGCTTCACCGATTCGGTTGTCTTCAGCTTCGATGGCGACGCCGCCGGCCAGCGCGCGGCCGGACGTGCGCTCGAAGCGGCCCTGCCGCATGTCAGTGACCTGCGCAGCGTGCGCTTCCTGTTCCTGCCGCCCGAGCACGATCCCGACTCCTTCGTGCGCACCCAGGGCGCCGAGGCTTTCGAGCGCGCGGTGGCCCAGGCGGTGCCCTTGTCACGCCAGATCGTTGCCGCCGCGCGCGAGGGCTGCGACCTGGGCACGCCGGAGGGCCGTGCCCGCTTCGTCACCCAGGCCCGGCCCTTGTGGGCGGCGCTGCCCGACGGTGCGCTGCGGCGCCAGATGCTGACAGAGCTGACCCGACTGGCCGGTTTGCCGGAGGGCGAGCTGCAGACGCAGTGGCAGCCGATGGCGGCTGCAAGTCCGGCCGGTGCGCCCTTCCGCAGTAGCGCCAGCCGCAGGGCGACCTCCTCGGGCACGCACGCGGCCAGCCGCCGCGCGCCGCGCCGGCCCGAAGACCGCATCGTGCAATTGCTCCTGATGCAGGCCGCCTGGTGGGACCGGCTGACCGCCGAAGACCATGAACTGATGCATGCTCTGCCGGCGCCGCACGGCGAGCTGATCGCCTGGCTGGAAAGTGACCTGATGGAGCACGGGGCACGACCGTGGGCCGCCTTGCGGGCGGCGCTCGGCGCCAACGATCACCTGCAGTCAGTTGTGGCGCAATGGGCCAATGACCACGATGACAGCGAGGCCGACTTCGCGGACCTGCGCCGCTTGCTCGACGGCCGCCTGCTGGAGTCTCTGGGGGCGCAGCAGCGCGCGCTGGCCGACACCGTGTCCAGCGACCCCCAGGCGCGTGCGACGTTTCAGCGTTTGTTCGAGCGCATGCGAATGCTGAAGCAGCAGCTCGGACCCGGCGCCGACGCGTCGGCCTGAGGCCGTTGCAAGGGTGGTCGCGATGGCTTCGGCGGTATAATGTCGTCGTTGTCTCTGCGTATGCAGGGCTAGCAGCAGCACCTCCGGGCCCCGGCCACCCGCGACACGGGACCACTCATCGGCCACCTTCACCCGCAAGGGCTGCACCGCAAATATTTCACCCAGGCTGATCGCTGGATGAATGATTGCCGCCCCTTCGGCCCGCTTTCAGGCGGTTGTCTCGCTGTCCAACGTGGCCATGCCAAAAGGCGCCGCTGCCGGGCGCAGGATGATCGTTCGACTCGCCAAACCAGACCCGCTATCGACACCCGAGCACGGCCCCGAGGCCGCTCCCCGCAAGGATTCGCATGACTGCCAAGACGACTGCCGCCAAGACCACCCTGCCCACCAAGGCATCTGCCAAGGCCGCGCCGGTCGAGAAACACGCAGCCCCTGCCGCGTCTGCCAAGAAGGCGGCCGCCAAACCGGCTGCAGCAAAGCCGCAAGGCAAGACAGCGCCCGCCAAGACCGGCCCGAAGGCTGCAGCAGCCAAGGCAGCCGAAGAGCTGAAGACCAAGCCGGGAGCCAAGGGCAAGACAGGCCCCGTCAGCAAGAAGGAAAACGTGCGCGACGAAGACTTCGTCGACATCGAGGCCGACATCGAGGGCGACGTCGAGGGCGAAGCCGCCGACGGTGCAGACGGCAAAGCCAAGGCCAAACCGCTGCGCATGAAAGTCTCGCGCGCCAAGGAGCGCGCGCTGATGCGCGAGTTCGGTCTGGACGAGACGCAACTGACAGAAGATGAAGTTGCCAAGCGCCGTCATGAGCTGAAGACGCTCATCAAGATGGGCAAGACGCGCGGCTTCCTGACGCACCAGGAAATCAACGACCACTTGCCCGAGAAGCTGGTCGACAACGAAATTCTCGAAGCCATCGTATCGATGCTGAACGACATGGGCATTGCGGTGTACGAGCAGGCGCCCGACGCGGCCACGCTGCTGATCGCCGGTGGCTCCACCACCACCGCCACCGAAGAAGAAGCCGAGGAAGCCGCTGAAGCCGCGCTGTCGACGGTTGACTCCGAGTTCGGCCGCACCACCGACCCAGTGCGCATGTACATGCGCGAGATGGGCACGGTCGAATTGCTCACGCGCGAAGGCGAGATCGAAATCGCCAAGCGCATCGAAGGCGGCCTGCAATACATGATGCAGGCGATCAGCGCCTCGCCGACCACAATCGCCGAGATCCTCGCCGTGGCTGCGAAGATTCGCGCGGGCGAAATGACGATCTCCGAAGCCGTTGATGGCTTCGTGGCCGAAGACGAAGCCGACGACTACGTGGCCGAAGAAGACTTCGACGAGTTCGATGCCGAGGACGATGACGATGGCCAGGGCGGCAGCAAGGCCCTGACCAAAAAGCTTGAAGAGCTCAAGAGCGCTGCGTTGGTCAAGTTCGACGCCCTCAGCGGCCACTTCGACCGCATGCGCAAGTCGTACGAGAAGGACGGCTACCAGTCGCCGTCCTACAACCGCTCGCAAATGTCGGTCAGCGCCGAGATCATGAGCATCCGCTTCACGGTCAAGACGATCGAACGCCTGTGCCACATCCTGCGCTCGCAGGTCGACGACGTGCGCCGCTATGAGCGCGAGCTGCGCAAGATCGTGGTCGACAAATGCGGCATGCCGCAAGAGCACTTCATCAAGACCTTCCCGTCCAACTCGATGAACCTGAAGTGGGCAGAGAAGGAAATCGCCGCCGGCAAGCCCTACAGCATGGTGCTGGCGCGCAACCTGCCGGCCGTGCAAGAGTTGCAGCAGAAGCTGACTGACCTGCAGTCGCGCGCTGTGGTGCCGATCGAGGACCTGAAGCAGATCAACAAGAAGATGAACGCCGGCGAAAAATCGTCGCGCGACGCCAAGAAGGAAATGATCGAGGCCAACCTGCGCCTGGTGATCTCGATCGCCAAGAAGTACACCAACCGCGGCCTGCAG
>JANNGJ010000218.1:0-8255 GCA_031403815.1 Burkholderiales bacterium
CACTCGGCCACCAAGTTCCTCTGCGGCCATGGCACCGTGGTCGGCGGCGTGCTCATCGACGGCGGACGCTTCGACTGGAGCGAGGCGGTGCGTTTCCCCGAACTGAACCAGCCTTACGCCGGCTTCCATGGCATGGTGTTCTCCGAGGAGAGCAGTGACGGCGCCTTCCTCTTGCGCGCGCGCCGCGAGGGCCTGCGCGATTTCGGCGCCTGCATGAGCCCGCACACGGCCTGGCTGATGCTGCAGGGCATCGAGACCCTGCCGCTGCGCATGGCACGGCATGTGGAGAACACGCGCAAAGTGGTGAGCTTTCTGGTGGCGCACCCGATGGTGGCCGGCGTGGGTTACCCCGAGCTCGAAGGCCACCCCAGCCATGCCCTGGCCCGACGCCTGCTGCCCAAGGGCGCGGGTGCCGTGTTCAGCTTCGACCTGAAGGGCTCGCGCCAGCAGGGCGTGGCCTTCATCGAGGCGCTCAAGTTGTTCTCGCACCTGGCAAACGTGGGCGATTGCCGCTCGCTGGTGATCCACCCGGCGTCCACCACGCACTTCCGCATGGACGACGCGGCGCTGGCCTCGGCCGGTATCGGGCCGGGCACGATCCGGCTGTCGATCGGTCTGGAAGACGCGGCCGACTTGATCGAGGACCTGAAGCGGGCGCTGAAAGCGGCTGAGAAGGCCGGCGCATGAAGCTCAGCGTGCAAGGCCGCGAAGCCTACGCCTACACCGGCGGCAAGCCCTTCGACCCCGCCCTGCCCTGCCTCGTGTTCGTGCACGGCGCCATGAACGACCACGGCACCTTCACCCTGCTGGCGCGCTGGTTCGCGCACCACGGCTGGGCCGTGTTGGCGCCCGACCTGCCGGGTCACATGCGCAGCGCCGGGCCGGCGCTGGCCAGTGTCGAGGCCATGGCCGATTGGCTGCTGGCCTTGCTCAATGCGGCTGGCGTGGAGCAGGCCTCGCTGGCCGGCCACAGCCTGGGCTCACTGGTGGCGCTCGAAGCAGCGTCGCGCGCACCCGAGCGCGCTACGCGCCTGGTGATGCTCGGCACCGCGGTGCCAATGCCGGTGCCGCAGGCACTGCTCGAACTGGGCCAGAGCGACCCGCTCGCCGCCATCGACCGCGTGGTGATGTATTCGCACTCAACTCTGGCCGCCAAGCCCTCCTACCCCGGCCCCGGCGTCTGGTTGCGCGGCGGCTCGCGCGCGCTGATGCGCCAGGTGCTGGCACACGGCCGCGACCCGTTGCTCTTCCACACCGACTTCGCCGCCTGCAACGCCTACACCAATGGCCTGGCCGCTGCGGCCCAGGTGCGCTGCCCGGCCCACGTAGTGCTCGCCATTGCCGACCAGATGACGCTGCCGCGCGGCGCGAATGCAGTGGCCAGCGCCCTGAAGGCGACAGTGAACACCGTGCCTGCCGGGCACTTCTTGATGCAGGAGTGCCCCGACGGCGTGCTGACAGTGTTGCGAACAGCGTTGGCCTGATCCCACCGAGCGATCAACCCTGTAGAAAACACCGTTCGCCCTGAGCCTGTCGAAGGACAGACTCAGCCCGAGCGGGCTCCTGTCGGATGGAACGCGAGCCGACGCTACACGTTCTCCGGCCCGCGCACCGTCACCAACACAGTCTGGTCATCGCCCTCGCGGTCGCGCCGACGCAGCCACCACACCGCCCCCTTCTTCACGCTCCAAGGCTGGGCCACGCCGGCCAGCAGGTAGGCCGCGGCCAGGCCCAGCGTGGGTTGATGACCGATAACGAGCACGGGTTCCTTGGCATCGGGCCAGCGCACCGTGGTGAGCAGCCCTGGCGCGGTGCCATCGGTGGCCAGGGCGGGCACGGTCTTGAACTTGCGCTCCAGGGTCAGGGCCGTTTGTTGGCAGCGCCGCGCCGGGCTGACCAGGATGCGCGTGGTGGCCGGCAAGTGCTGGTTCAGCCAGTGGGCCATGCGCGCAGCGTGGCGCTCGCCGCGGCGGGTCAGCGCGCGGTCCAGGTCGGGGCTGCCGTCGTCGGCGTCGCTGGCCTCGGCATGGCGCCACAAGATCAGGTCCATCGTGCTGCCCCTTCGTCGCGTCAGGACCCGGGCGGGCCGTACAGGCGAATCAGCGCTTGCTGGGCGCTGAGGCCGCTGTTGCCGCGGTGGCCGACACGGCGGTAGCTGCCGTCGGCCTGCTGCGACCAGGCGTCGAGGCTGTCATGCAGGTAGGGCACCAGACACTCGTCGATGACGCGCTGGCGCAGCCGCGCGTCGTGCAGCGGCCAGGCGACCTCGATACGGCGAAACATGTTGCGGCTCATCCAGTCGGCGCTCGACAGGTAGAGCGCTTCATCGGCCTCGGCCGGGCCCCAGCGGAAGTACAGCACGCGCGTGTGTTCGAGGAAGCGACCGACGATGGAGCGCACGCGAATGTTGTCGCTGACCCCCGCCACCCCAGGCGCCAGCAGGCAGGCGCCGCGCACGATCAGGTCGATGCGCGCGCCATCCTGGCCCGCACTGAGCAAAGCGTTTATCAGGGCCGGGTCGGTCAGGGCGTTGAGCTTGAGCACGATGCGCGCCGGCTGGCCCGCACGCGCGGCCGCCGCCACGCGCGCCACGGTGGCCACCATGCGCGGGTGCAGCACCACGGGCGCCGTCAGGAGCTGGCGCGGCGCCTTGGTCTTGGTCAGGCTGGCGAGTTGCTGAAACACCGCGTCAGCGTCGGCAGCGATCTCGGCATTGGCAGTCAGGTAGCCGATGTCGGTGTACAGCCGGGCCGTGCGCGGGTTGTAGTTGCCGGTGGAGAGGTGGGCATAGCGGCGCAGGCGGGTGCCTTCGCGCCGGGTGACCAGCAGCAACTTGGCGTGCGTCTTCAGGCCGACGATGCCGTACACCACCTGGGCGCCCACCGCCTCGAGCCGCTCGGCCCAGTTGATGTTGGCCTCTTCGTCGAAGCGCGCCTTGAGCTCCACCACCACCATCACTTCCTTGCCGCGCCGCGCCGCCTCGATCAGCAGCTCCATCAGCACGCTGTCGGCGCCGGTGCGGTAAACCGTCTGCTTGATGGCCAGCACATCGGGGTCGTGCACCGCCTCGCGCAGAAAGGCGATGACGGGCTCGAAGCTTTCGAACGGGTGGTGCAGCAGCACGTCGCCGTGGGTGGCCAGGCGCGCAAAGATGGACTCGCCGCGTGCCAGCCGGCCCTGCGGCCACGACGGCTCATGGGGCACGAAATGCAAGGCCGGCCGCCCGGCCGCCGCCGCGCCCGGGTCGGTGCTGGCGTTGTCAATCAACTGGGCCAGGCGCACCAGGTTGACGGGACCGTTGACGCGGTACAACGCCGCTTCGGGCAGGCTGAACTGCTCCAGCAGCATCTGCGACAGCTCCAGCGGGCAGGTGCTGACCACTTCAAGGCGGATGGCCTGGCCGAAGTGGCGCGTCGTCAGCCCCGAGCGCAAGGCCTGGCGCAGGTTGGTGACATCGTCTTCATCGACGTCAAGAGCCGAGTCGCGGGTGACGCGTAATTGCGAGAAGGCCTCGACCTTGCGCCCTGCGAAGAGCGACTCCAGGTGGGCGCGGATCACGCTGGACAGGAGCACAAAGCCCTGCTGGCCCGCCGCGCACAAGTTGTCGGGCAGGCGGATCACGCGCGGCAGCGCGCGCGGCACCTTGACGATGGCAATGCGGTTCTCGCGCCCGAAGGCGTCGCGCCCACCCAGGCGTACGATGAAGTTTAGGCTCTTGTTGGCCACCAGCGGGAAGGGGTGGGCCGGGTCCAGACCGACGGGCACCAGCAGCGGCCGCACCTGGCTCTCGAAGAAACGCGCGACCCAGCGGCGTTGCGCGGCATTGCGCTGGGCGTGGTTGATGATGACCAGGCCGGCCCGGGCCAGCGCCGGCATCACGCGCTCGTTGAACAGGGCGTACTGCTCGTCGATCAGTTGGTGGGCACTGGCCGCCAGCTGGTCCATGTCACCGCGCAAGGCTGGGTCGTCGGAGGCACGCAAGATCTCAAGGTAATCGGCAAAGCGAACCTCGAAGAACTCATCCAGGTTGGACGAAACGATGGTGACGTAGCGCAAACGCTCCAAAAGGGGAACGTCGGCGCGCTCGGCCTGCGCCAACACGCGCCGGTTGAAGGCCAGGATGGCCTGCTCGCGGTTGAGCAGGCCGGGCGCGTGCGTCAACGCCGCCGGGGCTGGGCTGGCCAGGTCGCCTGCAGCGCGGTCATCAGTCATACCCCAGTTTATGAAGCTTTTGCGACAAAGTCGTGACAACGCCGGCGCGCACCAAACCCTGCTCGAACTCGTCACACACGCGCGTCCAGTCGAAGCGCTGGGCGCGCTCCAACGCGCCGGCACGCGGCAGGCCAAGGGCTTGCAGCGCCGCTTCGCGCAGGTCCTCCTTGAGCACACCGCCGCGCGAGCGGCCCACCACGTCATTCGGACCCGCCACTGGGTAGGCCGCCACCGGCGTGCCGCAGGCCATGGCTTCGAGCATCACCAGACCAAAGGTCTCGCTGCGGCCGGGGAAGACGAACACGTCGGCGGCGCTGTAGATGCGCGGCAGCTCGCTGCGCGGCACGATGCCACGCCAATGCACGGCCGGGTAGGCCCGCTGCAAGCGCTCCTGCAGCGGGCCACTGCCGTACACCACCTTCGAGCCCGGCAGCTCAAGGTCGAGAAAGGCCTCGAGGTTCTTCTCGTAGGAAATGCGACCGACGTACAGCCACAGCGGCCGCGGCAAATCGAGGTTGGCCCCGACCACCGGCGCAAACAACGACAGATCGACACCATGCGACCAGGGCCGCAGATTGGCGAAGCGATGGCTGCGCAGAATCCCCATCATGCCGACCGAAGGCACCATGACCGCGGCTGAAGGTGCGTGAAAGCGGCGGAACCAGGCATAGCCCCAGGACACCGGCAGGTGCAACGCACTCGCCAGGATTTCGGGGAAGCGGGTGTGGAAGGCGGTGGTGAAGCGCCAACCGCGGCGCAGGCAGTGGGCACGCGCCGCGCCGCCAATCGGCCCTTCGGTGGCGATGTGAACCGCGTCGGGCAAGAGGGCGTCGAGTTGTTTGGCCACGCGTTTGCCGGGCCGCCAGGCCAACTCCATCTCGCGGTAGCCGGGGCAGGCGAAGCGCCGGTGCACCGAGGGCTCGATCAAGTGAACCTCGTGGCCGCGTGCACGCAGGCCGTTGACCAGCTCCACCAGCGTGGTCACCACCCCATTGACTTGCGGCAACCAGGCGTCGGTGACGAGTGCGATCTTCAAAGCAGGCTGCCCACCGCTTGTCGGGCCGCCACCGGCATCGGCACAGGCGCGCAAGGCGCCGGCAGGCGCTCCGGCGTGGCGGCGGCCGGCACCAGTGCGGCATCGTGGGCGGCCGCCACACCGACGCGGCCGGACCAGTCGAGGATCTCGAGCCGGCCGTCGGCATGCTCGACCAGGGCCGTCAAGCTCTCGACCCAGTCGCCATCGTTGGCATAGAGCACGCCCTCGATCTCGCGCAATTCGGCATGGTGAATGTGGCCGCAGACGACGCCATGCACACCGCGCTTGAGCGCTTCCCGCGCGACCGCGGTCTCGAACTCGCCGATGTAGCTCACCGCGCGCTTGACCCTTTGCTTGAGCACCTTGGACAAACTCCAGTACGGCAGGCCCAGGCGCGCGCGCAGTGCATTCAGCCAGCGATTCACCTTGAGCGTCATCTCGTAGGCGTTGTCGCCCACGTAGGCCAGCCACTTGGCACACTGGATCACACCGTCATACAGATCGCCGTGGGTGACCCAGAGGCGGCGGCCGTCGGCGGTGGTGTGGATCCACTCATCGACCACATCGACGCCGCCAAAGTTGTGGTCGATGTAGCGGCGTGCGAACTCGTCGTGGTTGCCCGGCACGAAGATCACCCGCGTGCCCTTGCGCGCCTTGCGCAGGAGTTTCTGCACCACATCGTTGTGCGCCTGCGGCCAGTACCAGCTGCGCCGCAACTGCCAGCCGTCGATGATGTCGCCGACCAGGAAGAGGGTCTCGCACTCGACGTGCTTGAGAAAATGCAGCAGCGCCTGGGCCTGGCAGCCCGGGGTCCCCAGATGCAGGTCGGAGATCCAGACCGTGCGCAGGCTCAGCCTGGCGTCGGGGTCAAGGTCATCGGCCGGCTCTGCATGCGTCGCATCGGCTTGCATGGACAGATAGCTTCACAGCAACGCATGACGAAAGCGTGGCGGCCGTGTGTCGCAACCGTGACATGCAGCGCGCCAACAACGGGTGCTGCCGGTTAGCGTTCAAACGCCTAACAACGGCGGACCGCACATGACCCCGCGGTCGTTCGCATAAGTATGCGAGCGACTGCGCAAGATCGGGACGGTGGGGCACTCTGCTCCGCGAATGTCCCCCGAGTCGGGCTGCGCCCGACTCTCCGCCTTGATTTCGCTGCGCAGAGCGCCCCACCGCCCCGATCCGAGGTGCTTGGGCGGTTTGCAGGTGGCGGGGCGTCAAGGCTGGAGGCCGGGGCTGCCGGGTGCCCGCCGCAGCGAAATCAAGGGGGAGCCCTGGGCGCAGCCCAGGGCAGAGGACATTCGCGGAGGCGGGCACCCGGTGGCCTCGGCCGGCGCGCTCCAGGAAAGTGCGGAAACAATCGTCTGCAACGCGTAGTGCGAATTGCCAGACGCTCAGTCCTGGCGACCTGAAAGCGAAACCGAATCAGTGCGCCTGATCCCAATTGGCGCCGACGCCGACTTCGGCCAGCAGCGGCACGCTGAACTGCGCCACGCCTGCCATCAGGCTCGGCACCTCGGCCCGGATCCAGTCGACTTCGGCCTCGGGCACCTCGAACACCAGTTCGTCGTGCACCTGCATGACGATCCGCGTGGCACGGCCCTGCGCATCGATCGAGCCCTGCACCGCGATCATCGCCAGCTTGATCAGGTCGGCCGCGGTGCCCTGCATCGGCGCGTTGATGGCCTGGCGCTCGGCGCCGGCGCGGCGCGGGCCGCTGCCGCCCCTGATCTCGGGCAGGTAGATGCGGCGACCGAAGAAGGTCTCGACATAGCCGCGCTCGGCGGCGCGGGCCTTGGTTTCGTCCATGTAGCGCTTGACGCCGGCAAAGCGCGCGAAGTAGCGCTCGATGTAGTCCTTGGCCGCCTTCTGCTCGATGCCCAGCGACTGCGACAGGCCGAAGGCGCCCATGCCGTAAATCAGACCGAAGTTGATGGTCTTGGCATAGCGGCGCTGCTCGCTGCTGACCTCGCCGACCGGCACGTTGAAGACTTCGCTGGCCGTCGCCTTGTGCACGTCCAGGCCCTGCAGGAAGGCCCGCGTCAGGCCTTCGTCGCCGGAGATGTGGGCCATGATGCGCAGCTCGATCTGCGAGTAGTCGGCGCTGGCGATCACATGCCCGGGTGGCGCAATGAAGGCCTCGCGCACGCGCCGGCCTTCGGGCGTGCGAATCGGGATGTTCTGCAAGTTGGGGTCGTTGCTCGACAAGCGCCCTGTCACCGCCACCGCTTGCGCGTAGCTGGTGTGGACGCGCCCCGTTTGTGCATTGACCATCAGGGGCAGCTTGTCGGTGTAGGTGCCCTTCAACTTGGCGAAGCTGCGGTGCTCCAGGATCTTGGCCGGCAGTGGGTAGTCGGCGGCCAGCTCGGCCAGCACTTCTTCGTCGGTGGACGGCGCGCCGCTGGCGGTCTTCTTCTTTACCGGCAGGCCGAGCTTGGTGAACAGGATCTCGCCGATCTGCTTCGGGCTGCCGAGGTTGAAGGGCTGGCCGGCAAGTGTGTAGGCCTCCTGTTCGAGCGCCAGCATGCGCTCGCCGAGTTCGCGGCTCTGGCGCGCCAGCAGGGCTGAGTCGATCAACACACCGTGGCGTTCGACGCGCATCAGCAGGGCGCTGGTCGGCATCTCGATCTGCTCATAGACGAAGCGCATTGCCGGCTCGGCTTCGAGCTGCGGCCACAGGGTCTCGTGCACTTGCAGCGTCATCTCGCTGTCTTCGCCCGAGTACTCCGCGGCGCGCGTGACCTCCACCTGGGCAAAGGAAATCTGGTTCACGCCCTTGCCGCACAGGTCTTCGTAACTCAGGCCCTTCCGCGCGAGGTGGCGCTCGGCGAGTTTTTCCAGACTGTGCGGCCCAATCGATCATCGGCCGGAGCGTCGTGGCTCGCACTTGAGAACGCACGCAAGAACGCACACCGCCGGGCCGGGTGACAGCGCTCTGACGTTTGAGCTCGAGCGAAGGCGTCACCGTGATCACTGCCGAACGAGAACCACGTGAGTGGCAAGT
>JANNGJ010000219.1:0-2168 GCA_031403815.1 Burkholderiales bacterium
CTTCTCGACCACGTCGCCTTCCTGGATCAGGTCGTGCTTGACGGTGATGCCCGTGATCTCGGCGAAGGCCTTGGCCATCGTCTTGCTCTCGTACTCGTGCGTGGTGATGGTCTCGGACACGACGGAGATTTCCGTCACGCCCTTGGCCTTCAGCTTGGCCGCAGCGTCGATGAACCACTTCATCTCGGCAGCTTGTTGGTCCTTGGTCAGGGTCGAAGGCTGGAACTCGCTGTCGATCCACTTCTTGGCGGTAGCTTCGGCGCCGGTGGCTGCCGGTGCTGCGGCGCTGGCGGCAGGCGCCGCTGTCGTCTTGGCTTCTTCCTTCTTGCCGCACGCGGCCAGCATCAATGCCGCGGCGCCAATCGCCGTCAGCGTAAACATCGAGAGTGAGCGTTTCATTCTTGGTCTCCTGTGAAACTTCCCGTGAATCTCAGGGCAGGACGGCTGGGAAGACGAGCCGGCTGCCGGTTAGAAACTCTTGCCTTGTTTCAGCCCTTGCGCAGAATCAGCGCCAGCAAGCCCATCGAGAGCACAAAGCTGATCCAGATCGACGGCTCGCTAGCCAAGCTGAACCAGCCGACCATCTTCTCGCTCACAGCGACAAAGAGCAAGTTCAGGTAGGCCGCGCCGAGCAGGCCGATGAAAAGACGGTCACCGCGCGTGGTGGCGATCGGCAGCCAGCCTTTGCGGATCACCGTGGGCGACTTGATCTCCCACAGCGTCATGCCGGCCAGCATCAGCACGATGCAGACGAAGAAGACTGCCACCGGCAGGGTCCAGGCCATCCAGGCGAACATCATTGACCTCCGTTCAAACCCGGCCCATCGCGAAGCCTTTGGCGATGTAGTGGCGCACGAACCAGATCACGAGGGCACCCGGCACGATGGTCAGTACGCCGGCCGCGGCGAGCACACCCCAATCCATGCCCGAGGCCGAGACCGTGCGCGTCATCGTCGCCACGATCGGCTTGGCGTCGACGCTGGTCAGCGTGCGCGCCATCAGCAGCTCGACCCAACTGAACATGAAGCAGAAGAAGGCCGCGACGCCGACGCCGGCTTTGATCAACGGGATGAAGATGGTGACGAAGAAGCGTGGGAAGGAGTAACCGTCGATATAGGCCGTCTCGTCGATCTCACGCGGCACGCCGCTCATGAAGCCTTCGAGGATCCACACCGCCAGCGGCACGTTGAACAAGAGGTGGGCCAGGGCCACGGCGATATGCGTGTCCATCAAGCCGAGCGTGGTGTAGAGCTGGAAGAAGGGCAGCAGGAAGACAGCCGGCGGCGTCATGCGGTTGGTCAGCAGCCAGAAGAAAACGTGTTTGTCGCCGAGAAATCTGTAGCGCGAGAAGGCATAGGCCGCCGGCAGCGCGACCAGCAGCGAGATCACGGTGTTGATCGCGACGTAGATCAGCGAGTTGATGTAGCCCGAGTACCAGGACACGTCGGTGAAGATGGTCTTGTAGTGCGCCAGCGTGAAATCGCGCGGCCACAGGCTGAAGGTGGACAGGATCTCCTCGTTGGTCTTGAAAGACATGTTGACCATCCAGTAGACCGGCAGGATGGCGAAGACCAGGTAGGCGATGAGGAACAGCGTCCTCTTCTTGAAGCGACGCTCATCCATGTCGATGGTCCTTGGCGGCGTTGGCCTGCGCTGGGGCACGCGCGAATGAGGGTGCGCGCGCTGCGGCTATCGGGCTGTTGCGGACTGTGCTTATCCACTCTCGGTGCATCGGCGCGGCAACGGGGCAGCCGGGCCGGTCCCAGCGCGCAACTTCGGCGGTCTCCGCTTCGCTTCGACTGCCTTGCGCTGCTCGGGTTCGAGGCCCCGACGCGAAACTCCCGCCGTTCGCTGCGCTCACTGTGGTCAGACACTCGCGCCGAGTCAGCGCACGAAGCGCGCTGCGCGCGCGGGCCTCGAACCCTGTGCTGCTCAGCACCTCACATGCGCGCGGGGCCCGGCCCGGCTGCCCCCGTTGCAGACACGATGGTGGCGTGCGAGACATGGAACACCACCGGTCTTGCCGGCAAGGCGCCAACGCCAGCACGAAACAGCGACCCATCACCAAACGCCTCAACGAACCGCAAGCGGGCCAACTGCGACCGAAGCGCGCAAGAGAACTCATCGCGCCTCCTTGTCGGCCGTGCCCACGCGCTGCATCCAGTTGT
>JANNGJ010000220.1:0-3819 GCA_031403815.1 Burkholderiales bacterium
ATCATCTGGTGCGCCAGGCGGCGCACCAGTGGGCTGTACTGCTTGAGCGTCGCGCTGTTGTCGTGGCGACCTTGTGCGGTGTACATGGGTCAGTAGCTCCCGGCGGGTTCGTGTTCTGGTTCGATGTGCAGCAGGCCGTGCACCAGGCGGGCCAGTCCACGCGGCACGCCGCTGTCGGTCGGGTCGATGCAGACCCAGTCATGCAGGGCGGCGCCGACGAAGCGGTCGGCCGTCAAGGCCAGTTGCTCGGCGATGCGCGGCACGCGCGGCTCATGCGGCACCGCCGCCAGCAGCAAGCCAAAGGCCATCAGGCTGTGGCGCTGGGCCAGCAGCTTGAGGCCGGCGTAAGCGGCGGTCACGGTGGCGGGGTGGTCGGCGGCCAGCAGCAAGGGGCGCACCGCCCGGCCCGTGAACAGGCGGCCGAGCTCTGACGCTTCGGCATGCACGACGATGACTTCGGCCAGCGGCGCCGCGTCCGACAGCGCCTGCAGGAAGCCAGCGCAGGAGCCGCGGCTGTTGACGTGGCGCAGCGGCAGACCGCGTGCTGCCAAGTAGTCCAGGCCGGGCGTCAGGGCGACGATGCCAGCCGCCAGATCGAGGGCGACCAGCTCATGCGGTGCGGGAGCACCGGCCGCGGCGTCCACCACCAGGGTGCGCCGCCCGGCCGCGCTGCAGGCGCGGGCCAGGCGTTCGAGCACCAGGCCTGAGAAGGCCATCTCGGGGTTGGCCACCACCGCCACAAAGCGCGAGCGCTGGGCGCTGAACAGGCGGCGCAGGCCATCGGCCTGGTCCAGTGGCGCGGCCGGCGGCCTGGCGCCGAGGGCCTCGAAGTGCGGCGGCGCAAAGGCCTGCAGCATCTCGTCAGGGGTGTGCATTGCGAGCATGCGGGTGATCAGGCCTGCACGGCCGCAACACTGCGGGCGGCGCGTGCGGCGCCGCTCTGCAGGCCGGCAAAGACCAGGCTGACTTCGTCGGCGTCGAGCTTCCAGCTCGGGTTGGCATGCGCGCGCAACGCGCGCTGCACCAGGGCCTGGGCTGACAGGCGGTGCCAGTCTTCCGGCACGCGTTGGCCGTTGGCCACGCCGACGATCTTGACCTTGTGGCGGATGGCGGCATCGAGTGCAGGACCGAGCTTGACGGCCTCGTCGAGCTTGGAGATCACCATGCCGCGGCAACTCGCGGCGCGGTAGGAGGTCATCACGTCTTCGATGGTCTCGCCCTGGGCGGCAGCATTCACCACCAGCAGCTTGTTGATCGAGCCGTGGCTGACCATCTCAAGCAACTCACGGGTGCGGGTGTCGCGCTGGGCCATGCCCGCGGTGTCGATCAGAACCATGCTCTTGGCCGACAGCAGGTCGAGCAGGTCCTCCAGGGAAGCCCGGTCGTGCGCGCTGTGCACCGGCACGCCCAGGATGCGGCCGTAGGCGCGCAGTTGCTCCTGGGCGCCCACACGGTAGGCATCGAGCGTGATCAGGCCCAAGTTGGCCGAGCCGTGCTGGGTGGCGAAGGCAGCAGCGATCTTGGCGGTGCTGGTGGTCTTGCCGACGCCGGTGGCGCCGATCAAGGCATAGATGCCGCCCACGTCTTCGAGCGCCGGCTGGGTCTCCGAGGCCACAAGGTTGCGTTCGAGCACGCTGGCGGCCCAGGCGGCCTCATCAGCGCAATCGGTCGGCAGGGCATCGACCATCTTGCGGATCAGGGCGGGCGAGAAACCTGCGTCCAGCAGCTTCTGCGTCAGGCCAGCGCGCTGCGGGCTGCGTTGCAGCTTTTCCATGAAGGCCAGGGCGCCGAAGCGCTCTTCGATCAGGCCGCGCACCTGGCGCAACTCATTGAGCATGTTCTGGTCGCGGCGCAGGCTCTCGGGGCTGTCGTGCGCCACGGCGGGCGCCAGCACGGGCGCGGGCATGACACGGATCTGCTCACTCAGCAGGGGTGACGGGAGCGAGCGGGCCGGCGTGGGCGTCGGCGCCGCGGCGGTCGCGCGCAGCTCGGCAGGTTGGGGCGCGGGCGCGGCCAGGTGCGCGGGCTGGGCCGTCTCGGCGCGGCGCCGCTTCAACATGCGCTCGCGCACATAGTCCTGGAACGACAGGGTGCTCATCGACAGTTGCTCGACATCTTCTTCGACCGGGGTTGGCGGCAACGCCGGCGCCGCCGCAATGGGCGCGGTGCTGCGCACCTGCTCGATCTGCGACAAGCCCTCCGGCGCCATCGCCAGCACTTCGACGCCCTCGGCCGACGGCCGGGTCGAGAGCACCACGGCGTCGGCGCCGAAGGCCTGGCGCACAAGGGCCAGGGCCTCGCGCGGGGTGCGGGCGGTGAAGCGTTTGACGTTCATGCTGCGGCTCCAATAACTTGGGCAATTCGGATCGAATGGGTGTCAGGGATTTCGCTGTGGCCCAGCACCTTCAGACGCGGCGCGGCGCGCTTGAGCAGGCGCGCCATCGGCAGGCGAATCAGGTCGGGCACCAGCAGGCAGGCTGGCAGGCCGATGTCTTCCTGGGCGCGCGCGGTGTCGGCGGCACTGCGCGTCAGGGTGTCGGCCACGCCGGGGTCGAGCGCCGCGCCATGCGGGCTCGACAAGGCCTGCGCCACCAGGCGCTCCAGGTTCGGGTCGAGCGCAATCACGTCGAGCTCGCGCGCCGGGCCGTAGATCTGCTGGACGATGGCCGGCGCCAGGTGCACGCGAATGCGCTGGGCCAGCTCGCCCGCGTCGGTGACGCTGGCGGCATGCTCGGCCAGGCACTCGACGATGGAGCGCATGTCGCGGATGTGCACGCCCTCCTCGAGCAGCAGCTGAAGGACTTTTTGCAGGGTGGCGATACCGACCATCTTGGGAATCACATCCTCGATCAGCTTCGGGGCCAGCTTGGTCACATGCTCCACCAAGGCCTGGGTTTCGACGCGACCCAGCAAACGGGCCGCACTCACTTGCATCAAGTGTGAAAGATGGGTCGCCACGACGGTCGAGCAATCAACCACCGTAAAGCCGCTCATTTGGGCCATCTCACGCTGGCGGTCATCGATCCACACGGCGGGCAGGCCAAAGGCCGGGTCGGTGGTCTTGCTGCCGATCAGCTGCTGCGTCGCGCCGCCCGGGTTGATAGCCAAGAGCATGCCGGGAAAGGCTTCGCCCTCGCCGACCACCGCGCCGCGCAGCGAGACGCGGTAGGCGCTCGGCTTCAAGTCGAGGTTGTCGCGGATGTGCACCGGCGGCGGCAGGAAGCCGACATCCTGGGCGAACTTCTTGCGCACGCCCTTGATGCGGCCAAGCAAGTCACCGCCGCGCTGCGCATCCACCAAGGCGATCAGGCGGTAGCCGACCTCCAGGCCCAGGGTGTCGATGGGGGTCAGGTCGTCCCAGCTGGCCTCGGGGTTGGCTTCACGTTGTTCTTCACGCGTCTTGGGCACGGCCGCGGCGGCCTTGCGGTCGCGCTCGCGCATGGCCCAGGCGCCCCAGGCGATACCGCCGGCAATGGCCAGGAAGACGATGTTGGGCATGCCCGGGATCAGGCCGAGCGCGCCGATGATGGCGGCGGTGACCGCCAGGGTGCGCGGCGAGTTGAACAACTGGGCGCGGATCTGGGTGCCGACATCGGCGCCCTTGCCAACGCGCGAGACCACCATCGCCGCGGCCACCGAGATCAGCAGCGCCGGGATCTGCGCCACCAGCGCATCGCCCACCGCCAGCAGGATGTAGCTCTCGGCCGCCTGCGAGGCCGACAGGCCGTGCTGGGCCACGCCGATGATGAAACCACCGACGATGTTGATGAACAGGATCAGCAAGCCGGCAATCGCGTCGCCGCGCACGTACTTGCTGGC
>JANNGJ010000221.1:0-3306 GCA_031403815.1 Burkholderiales bacterium
CATCCTTGACGGCAAGGACCTGGCGGGCCTGCCGCCTTACCAGCGTCCGATGAACATGATGTTCCAGAGCTACGCGCTGTTCCCCCACCTCACGGTGTGGGACAACATCGCGTTCGGCCTGCGCCGCGAGGGCCAGTCGAGTGATGAGGTCAGCCAGCGTGTCGAAGCCATGTTGAAGCTGGTGCAGCTGACGAAGTACGCCAAGCGCAAGCCACACCAGCTCTCGGGCGGCCAGCAGCAACGGGTGGCGCTGGCGCGCAGCCTGGCCAAGCAGCCGCAGATGCTGCTGCTGGACGAGCCGCTGGGGGCGTTGGACAAGAAGCTGCGCGAAGAAACGCAGATCGAGCTGGTGAACATCATCGAGCAGGTGGGTGTCACCTGCGTGATGGTCACGCACGACCAGGAAGAAGCCATGACCATGGCCTCGCGCATCGCCGTGATGAGCGAAGGCAGCTTCCTGCAGGTCGGCGCGCCGGCTGACATCTACGAGACCCCGGCCACCCGTTTTGTGGCCGACTTCATCGGCAACGTCAACCTGATGGACGGCACGCTGGCCGTCGACCGGCCTGACCACGTCATCATCGATTGCGTCGACTGCAAGCACTATGTGGGCCACGGCATCACCGGCGTCGAAGGCATGGCGGTGTCGGTCGCGCTGCGCCCCGAGAAGGTCACGCTGACGCGCGCGGCCCCAGCCGACCCCGGGTTCAACGCCGTCTGCGGCACGGTCAAGGAGATGTCTTACTTCGGCAGCTTCACGGTCTACCACCTCACCCTGGCCAGCGGCGCCACGCTCAAGGTCAGCCAGGCCAACACCGAACGCCATGTCGACGGCGCGCTGAGCTGGGGTGACCGCGCCTGGGCCCACTGGTCACCCTCGGCCCACGTTGTGCTCACCGCCTGAGCCCCATGCTGGCACGCCTGCGCTCCCTGCTGACCGGCCGCGTTGCCGTCATCGGCGTGCCCTACCTGTGGCTGCTGGTCTTCTTCCTCCTGCCCTTCCTGATCGTGGCACGCATCAGCGTGTCGGAGATGGAGAACGTCAGCTTCAAGGACCTGATCGGTTTCAAAGACGGCGTGCTGCTGGTCGCGCTCAAGTTAAGCGGCTACCAATTCATCGCGTCGGAGTCCCTCTATATCAATGCCTACCTGCGCAGCGTTCAGTACGCTGCTGCAACCACCTTGCTATGCCTCTTCATCGGCTACCCCTTCGCCTACTTCATGGCGCGTGCGCGCCACAGCGCGCAGCCAATCTTGCTGATGCTGGTGATGCTGCCCTTCTGGACCTCCTTCCTGCTGCGCGTCTACGCCTGGAAGGGCCTGCTCAGTGAAGATGGCTGGGTTGCGGAAGCCATCGTCGGCCTCGGTCTGGACAGGCTGCTCTTTGCGGCCGGCCTGATCGAAGCGCCGGGGCGGTTGATGCACACGCCCTTCTCGCTGGTGCTGGGCATGACCTACACCTACCTGCCCTTCATGGTGTTGCCGCTCTACGCCACGCTGGCCAAGATGGACCTGCGCCTGCTAGAAGCCGCCTCCGACCTCGGTGCCACCGCCTGGGTGGCCTTCTGGAAGATCACCGTGCCCCTGTCCAAGGCCGGCATCATTGCCGGCTCGATGCTGGTCTTCATTCCCTGCGTTGGCGAGTTCGTCATTCCTGAGCTGCTCGGCGGTCCGCGCACGCTCATGATCGGCCGCGTGATGTGGGACGAGTTCTTCGCCAACAACGACTGGCCGATGGCCTCCAGTGTCGCGGTCGTGATGGTGCTGCTCATCATCGTGCCGCTGGCCATCTTCAACAAATACCAGGCCGAAGCGCAAGAGGTGCGTAAGTGAACGCCGCCGTGGTGAATCGCTGGTTCGGCCGCAGCTGGCTGGCCGCTGGCTTCGTCTTCCTCTACCTGCCCATCGTGGCCCTGGTGCTGTACTCGTTCAACGACTCGCCGCTCCCCAACGTCTGGCGCGGCTTCACGTTGAAATGGTACGCCGCCCTGCCGGGCGACAGCGAAATGCTGGCCGGTCTGTGGCTGAGCCTGAAGATCGCCTTCATGACCGCCTGCGGCTCCGTGGTGCTTGGCACCCTGGCCGCCTTCAGCCTTGTGAAGTACAAGCGTTTCAAGGGCCGCACCCTGTTTTCCGGCATGGTCAATGCGCCCCTGGTAATGCCCGAGGTGGTGGTCGGGCTGTCACTGCTGCTGATGCTGGTCAGCGTGCAACGCGCGACTCAGGAGGCCTTCGGCTGGGGCTTTCCCGAGCGCGGCATGATGACCATCTGGCTCGGCCACATGCTGCTGGGCATGGCCTACGCCACCGTGGTCATCCAGGCCCGCCTGCACGATCTCAACCCGCAACTCGAAGAAGCGGCGATGGACCTGGGCGCGCGCCCGCACCAGGTTTTCTACTTGATCACCCTGCCCATGATCACGCAGTCGATGCTGTCGGCGTGGTTGTTGACCTTCACCCTCTCGCTTGATGACGTGGTGCTGTCAGCCTTCCTCAACGGCCCTGGCTCGACCACCCTGCCGCTGGTCATCTTCTCGCGCGCCCGATTGGGCCTGAACCCGAGTGTGAATGCGGTGGCGACCATCATCGTCGTCATCGTCGCCGTCGGCGTGTTGGTGGCCAGCTACCTGATTGCCCGCGCCGAGCGCCAGCGCACGCTGGAGATGGCGGCTGCCCACCGCGCCTGATCCCTCACCCATTTTTGACCCCGATCCCGACACATCCCCTACTAGAGGAGCTCCCGAGATGAAGAACACCACCGTGATTCGCCCCACCCTGCTCGCACTGGCCCTGAGCTGCGCCTTCCCGGTGCTGGCGCAGAGCAATGCCGACGTCCTGACAGAGCTGCGCGCCCTGCGTGACCGCGTCGCCGAACTCGAGAACAAGCTCAAGGCTGCGGAAGCTAAAGCGCCGGCCGCGGGCCAGTGGGGTATGACGCCCGAGCAAGCGCGCGAGTTGAACCGCGTCACCGTCAAGACGGAAGCCCTCGAGGACTCACGCGACGCCGCCGGCTTGCGCCAGTTGAAGATCAGCGGCTACATGGACCCGACCTTCATCTACAACAAGGCGCAGAACCGCAGCGGCTTCCAGTTCCTCAATGCTGTCGGCGACGACGGCTACCACTACGACAACTCGTACTTCGGCGCCGCGGTCATCGACTTCCAGAAGGAAACCGAGTCCGGCACCCGCTGGCGCCTGACGCTGGCACCCAACCGCGGTGTCGGCGCCGTGTTCGACGGCCAGTCCCCTGTGCATGAAGCCAGTGTCTCGGTGCCGCTCGGCAGCCTGCAAACCCGCCTGATCGCC
>JANNGJ010000222.1:0-3583 GCA_031403815.1 Burkholderiales bacterium
GGGGCCGAAATCGCCGACGCCGTGCGGGCCGGGCAGCGACGTGATGTGAAGGAGGACGCCGCTGGCGCGTTGGTCGCTGTTCATGGCGTGAGGCTCGGGCTCGAGGCGGTATCGCGCAGCACGACCAGCGCGTGCGCAGGCAAGGTCAGTGGGGTCGAGGCGGCGGCGCCAGCCACAAGCTCACCGGCGGTGTCGAGCGCCACCTGCCAGTGGCCGGGCGGCAGGGTGAAGGGCTGGGGCAGCGTCTCGGGGTTGAAGGCGATCAGCAGATGGCGGCAGCCCTGAGCGTCGGCGGGGGCCTGCGCCGGCGAGGCGTCAATGCGGCAGGCAAACGCGTGCTGACCGGCGTCATGCCAGTCGTGCACCTGCATCGCCTGGCCGGCGGGCGTGAGCCACGCCACGCTGCGCTCGCCGGCGGCGCAGGGCGCGTGCTGGAACCAGCGCGGGTGGCGCAAGGCCGGCTCGTTGCGGCGCAGGGCGAGCACGCTTTGCGTGAATGCCAACAGGTCGGCGTCGGCCTGCTGCCAGTCGAGCCAGCCGAGGGCGTTGTCGTGGCAGTAGGCGTTGTTGTTGCCCTGCTGGCTGTTGCCGATTTCGTCGCCGGCGGTGAGCATGGGCGTGCCTTGCGCCAGCAGCAGGGTGGCCAGCATGGCGCGCTGCACGCGGCGGCGCGTGCGCACCACGGTGGGGTCGTCACTCGGGCCGTCGGCGTGGGGGCCGGCGCCGAAGTTGGCCGCCGGCTCGTCGTCGCGGCCATCGCGGTTGTTCTCGCCGTTGGCCAGGTTGTGCTTGCGGCTGTAGCTGACGACATCGGCCAGGGTGAAGCCGTCATGCGCGGTGACAAAGTTGACGCTGGCCAGCGGACTGCGCTGGCCGTGGTGGAACAAGTCGCTCGAGGCGGTGACGCGGCGCGCGAACTCGCCGCGGCTGACGCCGCGTGTGAGCCAGTAGCGGCGGGCGGCGTCACGGAACTTGTCGTTCCACTCCAGCCAACGGCCCGGGAAGCGGCCAACCTGGTAGCCCTCGGGGCCGCTGTCCCAGGGCTCGGCAATCAGCAGGGCACGCGCCAGGACCGGGTCTTGCGCCAGTGCGGTGAAGAAGGGGGCGTTGCTATGGAAGTGCTGGTGCGTGCGGCCGAGCACCGGGGCCAGGTCGAAGCGAAAGCCGTCGACGCCCATCTCATGCACCCAGTAGCGCAACGAGTCGAGCACGAACTGCGTCACCCGCGGGTGGGCCACGTTGAGGGTGTTGCCGCAGCCCGTGAAGTTCTCGCTGCGGCTCCTGTCGTCGTCGGCCAGGCGGTACCAGGCCGCGTTGTCCAGGCCGCGCATCGACAGCGTGGCGCCCTGCTCACTGCCCTCGGGGGTGTGGTTGTAGACCACGTCGAGCACCACTTCGAGGCCGTGCGCGTGCAGCGTGGCGACCATGGCGCGGAACTCTTCGGCCACGGCGCTCGGGTCGCTCCGGTCACACGCCGCATGGCGTGGGTCAGGACAGAAGAAACCCAGGGTGTTGTAGCCCCAGTAGTTCGTGAGGCCCTTGTCGGCCAGGCCGGGTTCATCCAGGTGGTACTGGATCGGCAGCAGCTCGAGCGTGGTCACGCCCAGGGCCTTGAAGTGAGCGATGGCCGCGGGGTGCGCCAGCCCGGCGTAAGTGCCGCGCAGCGCCGCGGGCAGGCCCGGCAGGGTCATGCCAAAGCCCCTGACGTGGACCTCGTAGAGGACGACATCCCGCAGGGCATGGCGCGGCGCGTTGTGCCAACCAGGCGCCGGCTGTGCCGGGGCGGCCACCCGCGCCTTCAAGGCATGCAGTGCGTTGTCGCGGGCATCAAAGGAGCGGCTGCCCTCGGGGTGGCCGAGCTCGTAGCCGAGGTGTTCGGGCGCCCAGGTGAAGCGGCCGACGATCTCGCGCGCCCAGGGGTCCAGCAGCAGCTTGTTCGGGTTGAAGCGGTGGCCGCGCTCCGGCGCGTAGGGGCCGTGTGCGCGCAGGCCATAGACCAGGCCGGGGCCGACGCCTTCGAGAAAGCCGTGGAAGACGCCGTCGTGCGGGCCGTGCAGGGCGATGCGGCGCAGTTCACGCGCACCGCTGCTGTCGAAGATGCACAGCTCGATCTGGGTGGCGTGGTCAGAGAAGACGGCGAAGTTGACGCCGCCGTCGCGGGCCGTGGCACCGAAAGGCTCGGCCCGGCCGGCGAGGAGTAGTTCAGGCAGCTTCATGCAATGCGTTGCAACAACAGGGCTTGGACTTCACGTCAGTATCCAGACCGATCTTCCAATGGGGGAACAGAACACGACGAAGGCGACGACGTTGAGGATCACCGTGCCCCAGAACGCGGCGCGAAATTCTGCCTTGCTTGACTTGTGGCGCAAGAACTGCTGCGCCAGCAAGGCACCCGGCCAGCCGCCCGCCAGAGCGAGAAGGTGCAGCGTGCTCTCTGGCGTGCGCCACCGATTGCGTGCGGCGGCGGACTTGTCTATGGCGTACGCAATGAAGGTCACACCGCTAGCGACGGCATATGCCGCAGCCAGCAAAAGTGGCGTGCGCCAAATTGCGCTGACAACGACATACACGATCACGAAGGCCGGAATGGCGAAGAGCGTGGCAGTGCCCCACTGAGCTGGCGAGACGCGCGAGCGGGCGACCGGCGCGCGCGCAACTCGAACAGCCTGCACATTCTTCGCGCGCTTCTTTCCCTGCGGCCCTAGCTCAAGCTCAAACGACAGTCGTTGGTTGACTTGCGGTCGGCCGCTGCGGGCTGCGAACGCCTTGATATGAACGAAAACTTCATCGCCCCCTTGTGACGGCTCGATGAAGCCGAAGCCACGGTCGTCGTTCCAAGTCTTGAGCACTCCATCAAACCGCATGGCGAGGCCTCACGCGCGCCCGGTCTGCTGGTAATCCGCAAGTCGTGTCAACATCAGTTCACCAGCTCCAGGAAGACTGTTGCCAGCGGCGGCACGGTCAAGGTGATCGACTGGGCACGGCCGTGACTGGCCAGCGCTTGCACCCGCAGGTGCGCGGCGCCGTTGCCGAGATCACTGCCACCGTAGTGCGCCGAGTCGGTGTTGAGAACTTCGCGCCAGGCCGTGGCGGCCCCTGCCGTTTCCGGAACGCCGAGCCTGATGTGCGTGCGCGGCACCGGTGTCATGTTGCAGACCACCAGCACCTGCCCACCGTGGCCGTCATGCCGCACCCAGCTGTAGAGCGAGTGCTCGGCGTCATGGGCATCGATCCACTCGAAGCCAGCGGGATCGCAATCGAGGCGGTGCAGCGCCGGCTGCTCGCGGTAGATGCGGTTGAGGTCGCGCACCAGGCGCTGCACGCCGGCGTGGCGCGCATCACCGAGCAGGGCCCAGGGCAGCTCGCTGTCGTGGCTCCACTCGCCGGGTTGGCCGAATTCCTGGCCCATGAAGAGCAGCTTCTTGCCCGGGTGGCCCCACATGAAGCCGTAATAGGCGCGCAGGTTGGCGAAGCGCTGCCAGTCATCGCCCGGCATGCGGCCGAGGATGGAGCGCTTGCCGTGCACGACTTCGTCGTGCGACAGCGGCAGCACGAAGTTCTCTGTGAAGGCATAGACCAGGCC
>JANNGJ010000223.1:0-2561 GCA_031403815.1 Burkholderiales bacterium
GTCTCGAGCACGTTCGACTTGTCGACGCTGGTGAGCTTCTTGCTGCGCTTGCGCGCGGCCTGGAAGGCCACATGGGCAATGCGCTCGATCTCGGGCTTGCTGTAACGCATGGTGTCGAAGGCTTCCTCGGCCCCAGGGAAATGCCCATCGAGGGCCACGCGGCGGCCGCGCGGTTGGCCGAAATAGATGTCGCCCGTCAGCTCACGGATGATGAGGATGTCCAGGCCGGCCACCAACTCGGGCTTGAGCGACGAGGCATGGGTCAGCTGCTCGTAGCAGATGGCGGGGCGAAAGTTGGCAAACAGACCCAGATGCTTGCGCAGGCCGAGAATGGCCTGCTCCGGGCGCAGCGCGCGTTCGAGCTTGTCGTACTTCCAGTCGCCGACCGCGCCGAACAGCACAGCGTCGGCCGCCTTGGCCAAGGCCAGCGTGGCGTCGGGCAGCGGGTGGCCGTGGGCCTCGTAGGCTGCGCCACCCACCGCGGCGGTTTCCATCTCAAGTGGCAGGTCGAGCACGCGCAAGACCTTGACCGCTTCGGCAATGATTTCGGTGCCGATGCCGTCACCCGGCAAAACTGCAATCTTCATGATTCCTTCTTTCACTCGCCGTCGGCGAGCCAATGAACCAGCCGGTACTCACAGGTCTTGAACACGACATAGGCGGCCATGCTCAGGTAGGCGGTGACGAGCAACTCGACCAGTTGCTGCGCGGCGCCGTCGCCGAGCGCCTGCAGGCCATGGTCAAACACCAGGTCGGTGTTGGCCTTGAGCAGCATGAACAAGTTGACTGTTCCGGCGCCGAAGGCCAGGAATGCCAAGCCCATGACCACAAAGGTCAACCATCGGCGACCGAAGACCAGCCGGTGCAAGGCCTCGCGCACCACCTCAGGCCGCCGGCCGGTGGTCCAGCCAAGGCATGCGCGCCAGTCGCTCAGCCTCGAAGGCGCGGATCTTGTCAGCGTGGCGCAGAGTCAGGCCGATGTCGTCCCAGCCGTTGAGCAGGCACTGCTTGCGAAAGGCCTCCACCTCGAAGGGCAACTCGCTGCCATAGGGCTTGACCACCACCTGGCGCGCCAGGTCGATCTTCAGCGCGTAGCCAGGGAAAGCCGCCACTTCGTCGAACAGGCGCGCAACCTCATGCTCGGCCAGCACGATGGGCAGCAGGCCGTTCTTGAAGCAGTTGTTGAAGAAGATGTCGGCATAGCTGGGCGCGATCAGGGCCCGAAAGCCGTATTGATCGATGGCCCAGGGGGCGTGCTCGCGACTCGAGCCGCAGCCGAAGTTCTTGCGCGCCAACAGCACCGAGGCGCCCTTGTAGCGCGGCTGGTTGAGCACGAAGTCTGGGTTGGGCTTGCGCAGCGCCGCGTTCTCGCCGGGCTCGCCGCGGTCCAGGTAGCGCCATTCGTCGAACAGGTTGGGGCCGAAGCCCGAGCGCTTGATCGACTTCAGGAACTGCTTGGGAATGATGGCGTCGGTGTCGACATTGGCCCGGTCGATCGGCGCGACCAAACCCTGGTGGACGGTGAAGGCTTGCACGATAGAACCTCAGGCCAGCGCCGGGCCGCCCCAAGCGGCCTGAGGCCCCCCCAGGGGAACGCGAGCGCAGTGAGTTGGGTGTCGTCATTTCTTCTTGGCAGCTTCTTCGATCTTGTCGCCGGCCTTGCTGATGTCTTTGCCCAGGCCCTCGAAGGTGTTGCAGCCAACCAGCAGCAGCGCCACGGCCACCAGGCTCAAAAGTCTCTTCATGCTTTTTCCTTCTTGACGTCAAGAAATGCGGCGCACATCGACGAAGTGCCCTTCGATGGCTGCCGCAGCGGCCATCGCCGGGCTGACCAGGTGGGTGCGGCCACCGGCGCCCTGGCGGCCTTCGAAATTGCGGTTGCTGGTCGAGGCACAGCGTTCGCCGGGCTCGAGCCGGTCGGCGTTCATGGCCAGGCACATCGAGCAGCCCGGTTCACGCCACTCGAAGCCGGCGGTCTTGAAGATGGCGTCCAGGCCCTCGCGCTCGGCTTGGGCTTTGACCAGGCCGGAGCCCGGCACCACCAGCGCCAGCTTCACACTGCCCGCCACGCGCCGACCCAGGTGCCTGACCACCGCGGCGGCCTCGCGCAGGTCTTCGATGCGGCTGTTGGTGCAGGAGCCGATGAAGACCTTGTCAATGCGGATGTCGGTGATGGCCTTGTTCGGTGCCAAACCCATGTAGGCCAGGGCGCGCTCGATGCCCTCCCGGCGGCCGGCGTCTTTCTCGCGCTCCGGGTCGGGCACGCGGCCATCGACCGCGACCACCATCTCGGGGCTAGTGCCCCAGGTAACTTGCGGCGTCAGCGTCGCAGCGTCGATCTCGACGACGAGGTCCCAGGCCGCATCCGCATCGGACTGCAGCGTGCGCCAGTAGGCCATGGCGTGCTGCAACTCGACGCCGGTGGGCGTGAAGGGCCGGCCCTGCACATAGCTGATCGTCTTTTCGTCAACCGCCACCAAGCCCGCCCGCGCACCCGCCTCGATCGACATGTTGCACAGGGTCATGCGCGCTTCCATGCTCAACGCACGGATGGTGCTGCC
>JANNGJ010000224.1:0-6410 GCA_031403815.1 Burkholderiales bacterium
GTGTACAGCGCGGTCGGCGGCGGCAGCGCCGGCGGCGACCCGTTCGCGCCGCAGGGCGCAGCCGAGGCGCGCAAGGCCACGCTGACGATCAACCTGACGCCGCGCGACGAGCGCCGCGGCTTGTCCAAGCAAGCCATCGAAGGCGACTTGCGGCGCGCCCTTGAGGCCCTGCCGGGAGCGCGATTCAATGTCGGCTTCGGCGGCTCGGCGGAGAAGTACATCCTGGTGCTGGCCGGCGAAGACGGCGAAGCCCTGACAGCGCACGCGCATGTGGTGGAACAAGAGCTGCGCACCATCCCGGGCATCGGCCAGGTCACCTCGACCTCCAGCCTGCAGCGGCCCGAACTCGTCGTGCGCCCTGACTCGGCGCGCGCCGCCGACCTCGGGGTGACATCAGCCGCCATCGCCGACACCCTGCGCATCGCCACGGCGGGCGACTACGACCAGGCCCTGAGCAAGCTCAACCTGTCGCAGCGCCAGGTGCCCGTGGTCGTGAAGCTGCCCGACACAGCGCGGCAAGACCTGGCGCTGATCGAGCGGTTGGGTGTGCCAGGCGCCAAAGGGCCGGTGCCGCTGGGCAACGTGGCCAGCCTGGAGCTGGCCAGCGGGCCGGCGCAGATCGACCGCTACGACCGCCTGCGCAACATCAACTTCGAGATCGAATTGAACGGCATGGCACTCGGCCGCGTGCAGGAACTCTCCGACGCCTTGCCCAGCCTGCAGAAGCTGCCGCCGGGGGTGATCAAGACGACAGTCGGCGACGCCGAGGCCTTCGCCGAGCTGTTTGCCAGCTTCCTGATCGCCATGCTGACCGGCGTGGCCTGCATCTACATCGTGCTGGTGCTGCTGTTTCACGCCTGGGTTCAGCCGGCGACCATCCTGGCCGCGCTGGTGCTGTCGATTCCGGGTGCGGTGCTGGCCCTGTTCATCACCCGCACCGACCTGTCGATGCCGGCCATGATCGGCATGATCATGTTGATGGGCATTGCCACCAAGAACTCCATCCTGCTCGTCGAGTACGCCATCATGGCCATGCGCGACCGCGGCTTGAACCGCTGGGACGCGCTGTTAGACGCCTGCCACAAGCGCGCCCGGCCCATCATCATGACCACCATCGCCATGGGCGCCGGCATGCTGCCGATTGCCCTGGGCTTCGGTACCGACCCGAGTTTCCGCGCGCCGATGGCCATCGTCGTCATCGGCGGCTTGATCACGTCCACCTTCTTGAGCCTGCTGGTGGTGCCGGTGGTCTTCACGTATGTCGATGACATGGTGCAGTGGTTCGCACGCCAATGGCGCAAGCGCTTCCCGCTGCGGCAGGAGGCCAGCGCGTGAGGACGAAATCCGTTCACCCTGAGCCTGTCGAAGGGCTGCATGCGCAGCCGATCAGCCGCCGCAGGTTCAGCGCCTGCGCGCTGGCCTTCGCTGCCTGGCCGCTGGCCGCGCAGGAGAACGCAGCCTTCGACACCCGCGAGTTCGACTGGATCGACGCCAGCCGCGCCCGCGCCGTGCCGGTGCGCCTGTACTGGCCGCGCGCTGTGGCAGCGACGCCAGCGCGCGTGCCGCTGGTGGTGTTCTCGCATGGCATCGGCGGTTCGCGCCGGGGCTACAGCTACCTAGGCCAGCATTGGGCGAGCAACGGTGTGGCCAGCCTGCACTTGCAGCACATCGGCAGCGACCGCAATGTCTGGTTCGGCAACCCCCTGGGCATGCTCGGCCGCCTGCAGGACGCGGCCCAGGACGGCGAAGCCATCGCTCGGGCGCAGGACTTGCGCTTTGCACTCGACCAGTTGCTTGCGTCGGGCAGCGAGTTCGCGCCGCGCATCGACGCCGAGTGCATTGCCGCCGCCGGCCACAGCTATGGCGCCAACACCGTGCTGCTGGCCGCGGGTGCGCGCGTCTCGCGTCAGGGCCGCCTGATCGACTTGCGCGAGCCGCGGCTGCAGGCCGCCATCGTGCTCTCGGCCCCGCCCTTCTATGGCGAGCCCGACGCCGCAGCGATCCTCGCGCCGGTGACCCTGCCCACACTGCACGTCACAGCCTCTGGCGACGTGATCCGCATCCCCGGCTACTACTCCGGCGCCGACGACCGGGTGGCCATCTTTGAAGCCACCGGCAGCGCCGCCAAGGCCCTGGCGGTCTTCGACGGCGGCTCGCACAGCATGTTCACGGACCGCACCGGCACCGGCGGCAGCGAACTCAACCCACAGGTCAAGGCCGCGACCAAGGACCTGTCACTCGCCTTCCTGCGCAAGGTGTTCGGCCACGGCGACGCCGCGGCGCTGACGCTGTGGGCCGAGCGCAATCGCTCGATCCTGGTGAAGTTCGTGGGCCTGACGCGGTCGGCGGCGTAGTGCCACGCCTGACCACGCGGGGTCGCCTTGGAACGGCGCTGTCCTTTGCGCCCCGGAGATCATCAAGGACATTGACCCGATGATCGAGCGCGGCGAGGTGCTGTGCCTGATCGGTGCCAGCGGATCGGGCAAATCGACCTTGCTCCAGCGAAGCAACGGGCAGGGGCTGATCCGGGGCGGCCAGCAGCAGCACCTGGCCATTGCGCGCGCTCTGGCGATGAGCCCGACGACAGGTTGTTCCACGAAGTTGCCTCGGCGCTCGACCCCGAGCGGGTGGGCAAAGTGCTCGACACCTTGCGCTGCCTGAAGGCCTCGGGCATGACCATGATCGGCGTCACGCACGACACGCCTTGGCGCGCGCGAGCGGCGACCGCATGGCCTGCTTCGACCGTGGCAGCCTGCGCGAAGGGGGGGGGGCCTGCCAAGCAGGTAACCTGTGAACCGCGCGAGGAGCGCACGCGCCAGTGCCTGCAGCGCGTGTTGAACTGAAGCCCACGGACCGACTCGACGACCATGAACCACACCTTTTTCTGCATCGACGGCCACACCTGCGGCAACCCGGTGCGCCTGGTGACGGGCGGCGCGCCGGCGCTGGTGGGCAGCAACATGATCGAGCGCCGCGCCTACTTCGAGCAGCACCTCGACTGGGTGCGCACCGCGCTGATGTTCGAGCCGCGCGGCCACGACGTGATGTCGGGCAGCATTTGCTACCCGCCCACGCGAGCGGATTGCGACGTGGCCATCCTGTTCATCGAGGTCAGCGGCTGCCTGGCGATGTGTGGCCACGGCACCATCGGCAGCGTCACCTTCCTGATCGAGAACGGCCTGGTGCAGCCCAAGCTGCCGGGCGTGCTCAGGCTCGACACGCCGGCCGGCGTGGTCACCGCGCACTACAAGCTCCACGACGGTCTGGTCGATTCCGTGCGCCTGACCAATGTCGCGTCCTTCCTGCACTCGCGCGACCTGTCGGTCGAAGTGGGCGGCCTGGGCGAGCTGCACTTCGATGTGGCCTACGGCGGCAACTTCTACGCCATCGTCGAGGCCCAGGCCGGCTACGCCGACCTGTCGGCGCTGAGCCCGTCCGACATCCAGCGCCTGAGCCCGGAGCTGCGGCGCAAGGCGAATGAGAAGTACCGTTTCGTGCACCCCGAGCAGGCTCAGATTCAGGGTCTGTCGCACGTGATGTGGACCGGCAAGCCGACGACCGCCGGTGCGCAGGCCCGCAACGCCGTGTTCTATGGCGACAAGGCCATCGACCGCTCGCCCTGCGGCACCGGCACCTCGGCGCGCCTGGCCCAGCTGGTGGCCAAGGGGCAACTCGCGCTCGGCCAGAACTTCGTGCACGAAAGCATCATCGGTACCTGCTTCACGGGCATGGCGCTCGAGGCCACGCGGGTCGGCTCTTTCGACGCCATCGTGCCCAGCATCGAGGGCTGGGCCCGCGTGACCGGCCACAACACGATCTTCGTCAATGAGCGCGACCCGCTGCGCCACGGCTTCGTGCTCAAGTGATGGGCTGGGAACTACACGCCCATGGCTGAGCTGATCGTCGTCGGCGCCGGTATCGTCGGCCTGAGCTGCGCCTGGTCCGCCCAGCGTCGCGGTTGGCGCGTCACGGTGATCGACCGTGACTTCGAAGGGGACCGCGCCTCGCATGGCAACGCCGGGGGCATTGCCGTGGGCGAGTGCGCGCCGCTCTGCCTCGCGGGCCTGGGCCTGCAGCCCTTGAGGTGGCTGCTCGATCCCCTGGGGCCGCTGGCGATTCGGGTGCGCCACGCACCGCGCTTGCTGCCGTGGTTTCTGGCGCTGCGCAGGGTCTCTGAGCCCCACAACTACCAGCGCATTGCGCGCGCCCTGGCTGCGCTCAACGACCTCGCGATGCAGGACTTCGAGGCCATGCTGGCGGACGTCGGCTTGAGCCGAGACCTGCACAAGGTGGGGGCCCTGACGGTCTATGAAAGCCAGGCGGCGTTCGCCAAGGACAGCGCTGAGTGGGCACTGAAGCGCTCGCTCGGTGTGCGCTGGCGCGCCATCGACCCGCTGGAGCTGCGCGCCCTTGAGCCCGGTCTGGCGCCGGTCTTCGTGCAGGGCGTGATGCTGGAGGACTGGGCCCATGTCGATGACCCGTTGCGCATCGTCAGCGCGCTGCGCCAGCGCGTGCGTTCGCTGGGGGCCGAGTTCATCACCGGCAATGCTGCGGCACTCTCGCTCAGCGCACCCGAGCGACCCGCCGCCGTGCTCACCGACGGCCGCCGCTGCGCAGCCGACAAGCTGGTAGCGGCGGCGGGCGCATGGTCAGCGCAGCTTGCCAAGACGGTTGGCGACAAAGCGCTGCTGGAGAGTGAACGCGGCTACAACACCACCCTGCCGGCCAGCGCCAAGCGCCTGACACGCGAGGTCGTCTTTGCCGAACGCAAGTTTGTCGCCACGCCACTGGCCGTCGGCCTGCGCATTGGCGGTGCCGCTGAATTCGCGGGGCTCGATGCAGCGCCAAACTACCGCCGCAGCGATGCCTTGCTGGCGCTGGCACGCCGCTATTTCCCGAACCTCGACGAGCGCGGCGCCCAGCAGTGGATGGGCCAGCGCCCGACCACGCCAGACTCGCTGCCGGTGATCGGCCCCTCAGGCGCCAACCCGCGCCTGCTGTACGCCTTCGGCCACGGCCATCTGGGCTTGACGCAGTCGGTGACCAGCGGCGAGTTGATCGGGGCGCTGCTCGATGGCAGCCCACCGCGCCTGGATCTGGCCCCGTATTCGATCAAGCGCTTTTCACAAGACTGATTCGGGCCGACTGTGCAAACAAGGAACTGAAGGCCTCATGCCCATGCGCAATCAATCGCATAGAAGGCACCCTTCGTCCTGAGTCCGTATTCCCGATCATCCTGAGCCTGTCGAAGGAAGGGCTTCGACAGGCTCCGCCCGAGCGGGACTTCTTTGGGCGCGAAGGCAAATCCGTATCAGTCGTTGGCGTAGATGTCGCGGTCCTTGGTCTCGGGCACGAAGAACAGACCGATGACAACGGTGGCCAGCGCAATCACCACCGGGTACCACAGCCCGTAGTAGATGTCGCCGGTTTGCGCGACCATGGCAAACGCGGTGGCTGGCAGCATGCCGCCGAACCAGCCATTGCCAATGTGATACGGCAAGCTCATCGAGGTGTAGCGAATGCGTGTCGGGAACAGCTCCACCAGGGCCGCAGCGATCGGACCATAGACAGCGGTGACGAAGATCACCAGCACGGTCAGGATGGCGATGATGGTCAGTTTTTGCGCACTGAAGATATCGAACATCTTCAGCACGTTCCACAGGCCTTCCTTGGGTTCGATCGGGATCTTGACCTTCTCCGGGTCGTTCGCGCCCGGGTAGCCGGCCGCCGCAATGGCGGCTGTCGCCAGCTTCGTGAACTCGGGGTCCTTGACCGCCAGCGGTGCGGCCGCGCCGATCTTCACGGTGGCCGGGCTGCCGGACGGTGCGTCCTGCGTCGTGTAGCTGACGGCATTGCGCGCCAGGAAGGCTTTGGCGATGTCGCACGACTTGGTGAACTTCACCGTGCCCGTCGGGTTGAACTGGAAGGAGCAGTCTTGCGGGTCGGCGCTCACCACCACCGGCGCGGACTTCTGCGCGCGGTGCAAGGCCGGGTTGGCTACGGCGGTGAGTTGCTGGAACAGCCAGAAGAAGCTGAGTGCAGCCACCAGGCAACCGCCCAGGATGACGGGCTTGCGGCCGATGCGGTCGGACAGGATGCCGAAGAACAAGAAGAAGCCGGTCCCCAGCGTCAGCGACCAGGCGATCAACACATTGGCGGTGAACTGATCGACCTTGAGAATCGACTGCAGGAAGAACAGCGCATAGAACTGGCCCGTGTACCAGACGACGGCTTGACCGGCAACGAGGCCGAGCAGGGCGATGAGCGCGATCTTGGCGTTCTTCCATTCGCCGAAGGCTTCCTTCAGCGGCGCCTTGGACTGCTTGCCCTCGCTCTTCATCTTCTGGAAGGCCGGGCTCTCGTTCATCTGCAGCCGGATGTAGACCGAGACCGCGAGCAGCAGCACCGAG
>JANNGJ010000225.1:0-12314 GCA_031403815.1 Burkholderiales bacterium
GATGGTCGACGTGCAGGGCACCTCGATCGGCAAGGGCTTCACGGGCACGATCAAGCGCCACAACTTCAAGTCGCAGCGCGCGTCGCACGGCAACAGCCGTTCGCACAACGTGCCGGGCTCGATCTCGATGGCGCAGGACCCGGGCCGTGTGTTCCCGGGCAAGAAGATGTCGGGTCACCGTGGTGACGCCACCATCACCACGCAAAACCTCGACGTCGTGCGCGTCGATGAAGCGCGCCAGCTGCTGCTGGTCAAGGGTGCGGTTCCGGGCTCGAAGAACGGCCACGTGGTCGTGCGTCCCGCCGTCAAGGCCAAGTTGAAGAAGGGAGCCCAGTGATGCAACTCGAGCTCCTGAATGATCAAGGCCAGGCGACCTCCAAGGTCGAGGCGCCTGACACCGTCTTTGCCCGCGACTACAACGAAGCGCTGGTGCACCAGATCGTCGTGGCCTTCCAGGCCAATGCACGCCAAGGCACCCGCGCCCAGAAGGATCGCGGCGAAGTTCACCACTCAACCAAGAAGCCGTTCCGCCAGAAGGGCACTGGCCGCGCTCGCGCCGGCATGACCAGCTCCCCGCTGTGGCGTGGCGGTGGTCGGATCTTCCCGAACCGGCCGGACGAGAACTTCAGCCAGAAGCTGAACAAGAAGATGTACCGTGCTGGCATGGCCGCGATCCTGTCGCAGCTTGCCCGTGATGGCCGTCTGGCGGTGGTCGACTCGATCACGGTGGACACGCCCAAGACCAAGCTGCTGGCAGCCAAGTTCAAGGCCATGGGTCTAGAGTCGGTGATGGTCATTTCTGACCAGGTCGATGACAACCTGC
The DNA here is from genome assembly GCA_031403815.1 of Burkholderiales bacterium. Classification (GTDB taxonomy): domain Bacteria; phylum Pseudomonadota; class Gammaproteobacteria; order Burkholderiales; family Burkholderiaceae_C; genus CADEEN01. Next base: position 824 of record JANNGJ010000225.1, read on the forward strand.
TGCTGGCTTCGCGCAACCTGGCCAACGTGCTGGTGTGCGAGCCGCGCTACGCCGATCCGCTGTCGCTGGTCTTCTACAAGAAGATCCTGGTGACCAAGGGCGCGATCGAGCAGTTCAAGGAGATGTTTGCATGAGCCGCAACGTCAACATCCCGCAGAAGTTCACCGAAGGCCGTCTGGCCACTGTGTTGGTCGAGCCGATCGTGTCGGAAAAGGCCACGGCAGTCGCTGAAAAGCACAACCAGGTCCTGTTCAAGGTCCTGCGTGACGCCACCAAGCCCGAGATCAAGGCGGCAGTCGAGCTGATGTTCAAGGTCGAGGTCGAGGCCGTGCGCACCATCAACCAGCGCGGCAAGGAAAAGAAGTTCGGTAAGTCAATCGGCCGTCGTGACCACATCAAGAAGGCCTATGTTTCGCTGAAGAAGGGCCAGGAGCTCAACTTCTCCGGGGAGGCTGCGTAATGGCAATCGTCAAAGTCAAACCCACCTCACCCGGCCGCCGTGCCGTGGTCAAGGTGGTGCACAAGCACCTGCACAAGGGCAAGCCTGAGGCGTCGCTGCTTGAGCCGCAAATCCAGAATGCGGGCCGCAACAACAACGGCCACATCACGATCCGCCACAAGGGTGGTGGCCACAAGCACCACTACCGCGTCGTCGACTTCGTGCGCAACAAGGACGCGATCCCGGCCAAGGTCGAGCGCATCGAGTACGACCCCAACCGCACTGCCCACATTGCTCTGGTGTGCTACGCCGATGGCGAGCGTCGCTACATCATTGCCCCGCGCGGCCTCGAGGTTGGCGCGACGGTGATCAGCGGTGCAGAGTCGCCGATCAAGGCAGGCAACACGCTGCCGATCCGCAACATCCCCGTCGGCTCCATCATCCACGCCGTCGAGATGATGCCCGGCAAGGGCGCGCAGATTGCGCGCTCCGCCGGCACCTCGGTGACGCTGATGGCACGCGAAGGCACCTACGCACAGCTGCGGTTGCGCTCGGGCGAGGTGCGCAAGATTCACATCGACTGCCGCGCCACCATCGGTGAGGTGTCGAACGAAGAGCACAGCCTGCGCCAGTACGGCAAGGCCGGCGCCAAGCGCTGGAAGGGCATCCGCCCGACCGTCCGCGGCGTGGCCATGAACCCGGTCGATCACCCGCACGGCGGCGGCGAAGGCCGTACCGGCGAAGGCCAGGTGCCGGTGTCGCCGTGGAACACGATGACCAAGGGCTACCGTACCCGCAGCAACAAGCGCACGCAGACGATGATCGTCTCGCGGCGCAAGAAATAAGAGGCTGCCATGACACGCTCACTGAAAAAAGGTCCGTTCATCGACCACCACTTGCTGGTCAAGGTCGAGAAAGCGTCTGCAAACAAGGACAAGAAGCCGATCAAGACCTGGTCGCGCCGCTCGACGATCCTGCCCGAGTTCATCGGCCTGACGATCGCCGTGCACAACGGCAAGCAGCATGTGCCGGTGTATGTGAGCGACCAGATGGTCGGTCACAAGCTGGGCGAGTTTGCGCTGACCCGCACCTTCAAAGGCCACCCGGCCGACAAGAAGGCAGCGAAGAAGTAAAGGATGGCCACGACCATGGAAACCCAAGCAATCGTTCGCGGCGTTCGCCTGTCAACCGACAAAGGTCGGTTGGTGGCCGACCTGATCCGCGGCAAGAAGGTGGATCAGGCCCTGAACATCCTGACCTTCACGCAAAAGAAGGCTGCCGGCATCATCAAGAAGGCGCTCGAGAGCGCCATCGCGAATGCCGAACACAACGATGGCGCCGATATCGACGAATTGAAGGTCAAGACGATCTACGTCGAGCAAGGCACCACGTTGAAGCGATTCTCTGCACGCGCCAAGGGCCGCGGCAATCGCATCAGCAAGGGCACCTGCCACATCTACGTGACCGTCGGGAACTGAGGAAGAAGACATGGGACAAAAGATCCACCCAATCGGCTTCCGACTGCCCGTCACGCGGGCCTGGTCGTCGCGTTGGTTCGCCACCAAGGCCAACTTCAGCCAAATGTTGGCTGAAGATCTTCAAGTGCGCGACTACCTGAAGACCAAGCTGAAGAACGCAGCCGTCTCGCGCATCCTGATCGAGCGCCCGGCCAAGAACGCACGCATCACCATCTACTCGGCGCGTCCGGGCGTGGTGATCGGCAAGAAGGGCGAGGACATTGAGAACCTCAAGGCCGAGTTGACCAAGCGCCTGGGCGTGCCGGTGGCGGTGAACATCGAAGAGGTGCGTAAGCCCGAGATCGATGCCCAGCTGATCGCCGACTCGATCACGCAGCAGCTCGAAAAGCGCATCATGTTCCGCCGTGCCATGAAGCGCGCGATGCAGAACGCCATGCGTCTGGGTGCGCAGGGCATCAAGCTGATGTCTTCGGGTCGCCTGAACGGCATCGAGATTGCACGTTGCGAGTGGTACCGCGAAGGCCGCGTGCCGCTCCACACCCTGAAGGCCGACATCGACTACGGCTTCTCGGAAGCGCGCACGACATACGGTGTCATTGGCGTCAAGTGTTGGGTCTACCGTGGTGACCGCCTTGGCCAAGGTGAAGTGGCAGCCGTCAAGCCGGAGAGCGGTGACGACGACCGTCGCGCACGCCGTGGCCCGCGTCCCGGTGGCCCGTCGGGTCCGGGGGGCTTTCCTGGCGGCCCTGGTGGCCCGCGCGGTCGTACCGATCGTCCGACGACCCGCCCCAGTGCGGCTCCTGTCGAGAGCAGTGACAAGCCTGCCGAGGCCGCTGGTGCAGACGCGCCCAAGCCGGCGGCAAAACGCGTGCGCAAAGTGGTGACCCCGGTCGCCGGCGACGCCAAAGGAGAATAAGCATGCTGCAACCCTCACGACGCAAGTACCGCAAAGAGCAGAAGGGCCGCAACACCGGCATCGCCACACGTGGCGCTGCGGTGTCGTTCGGCGACTTCGGTTTGAAGGCCACCGAGCGTGGCCGCCTTACGGCGCGCCAGATCGAAGCCGCTCGCCGTGCCATCTCGCGCCACATCAAGCGCGGGGGCCGTATCTTCATCCGCATCTTCCCCGACAAGCCGATCTCGCAGAAGCCGGCCGAAGTGCGCATGGGCAACGGCAAGGGCAACCCCGAGTACTACGTGGCCGAGATCCAGCCCGGCAAGGTACTCTACGAACTCAACGGCGTGCCGGAAGCCCTGGCGCGCGAAGCGTTCACATTGGCCGCGGCCAAGTTGCCGCTGTCTTGCGCATTTGTCGCCCGCCAGGTCGGCACTTGAGCCCAAGGAACAATCCATGAAAGCATCTGAACTGCGCGCCAAAGACGTGCCGGCGCTGGAGAAGGAAGTCTCCGATCTGCTCAAGGCCCACTTCGGCCTGCGCATGCAAAAGGCGACGCAACAACTCTCCAACCACTCGCAACTGGGCAAGACCCGCCGCGACATCGCCCGCACCAAGACCGTGCTGGCCGAGAAGAACAAGGGAGCCGCGAAATGAATACCGCCGCCGCAACACCCGCCGCCGAGACGATGGTCAAAGCCAGCAAGGTCACCCGCACGTTCGTCGGCAAGGTCGTCAGCGACAAGCGCGCCAAGACCATCACGGTCCTGGTAGAGCGCCGCGTCAAGCACGAGCTCTATGGCAAGATCATCGGCCGCTCCAGCAAGTACCACGCCCATGATGAAAAGGGCGAGTACACGATGGGCGACGTCGTCGAAATCACCGAGAGTCGGCCGATTTCCAAGACCAAGTCATGGGTGGTCACCCGCTTGGTCGAAAAGGCCAACCTCGTCTGAGGTTGTTCGATTCGCCCTCGGCATCTCGGCCGGAACGCTGGAGTACTGGCGGCCGGCCGTTTTTGTTTCCCCCTGGAGATGCACCATGATTCAAGTCGGCGACAAACTTCCCGCCACCAAATTGCAGGAATTCATCGAAGTTGAAGGCAACGGCTGTTCGCTGGGCCCGAATACCTTCGAGGTGGGAACCCTCACCGCAGGCAAGACGATTGCCGTCTTTGCCCTGCCTGGTGCCTACACGCCCACCTGCTCAGCCAAGCATGTCCCCGGCTTCGTCGCCAAGGCCGAGGCACTAAGGGCCGCCGGTGTTGACGAGATCTGGTGCCTGTCGGTCAATGACGCCTTTGTGATGGGCGCCTGGGGTCGTGAACAGCACACGGCCGGCAAGGTGCGCATGTTGGCTGACGGCAGTGCCGACTTCGCCAAGGCGACCGGCCTGACGCTGGACCTGACCGCACGCGGTATGGGCCTGCGCAGCAATCGCTACTCGATGCTGGTGGTCGATGGCGTCGTCAAAACGCTCAACGTCGAGGCCCCTGGCAAGTTCGAGGTCAGCGACGCTGAAACCATGCTGCGCCAGGCCGAAGAGGCATTGCTCTGAGTTTTTTGCGCGCTGCTTTGACGGCGCTCACGAAAATCAGCTATCATCTTCGACTTCGCTGAAAACGGTGCTTGGCGCTTCGCGCTTCGCTTGGTTTCAGATTCAGCCCACACCACGGGCCCAAGACTGACTGCATGCCGATCCTGCTGGATCGGACCGCCGTTCAAGTTGGGACAAGACAATGATCCAAATGCAATCGCGGCTCGATGTCGCGGACAACACCGGCGCCAAGTCCGTCATGTGCATCAAGGTGCTCGGCGGCTCCAAGCGCCGATATGCCGGCATTGGTGATGTCATCAAGGTCAGCATCAAAGAAGCCGCACCGCGCGCCCGCGTCAAGAAGGGCGAGGTTTATAGCGCCGTGGTGGTTCGCACCGCCAAAGGCGTGCGCCGTGCCGACGGTTCGCTGATCAAGTTCGACGGCAACGCCGCGGTGTTGCTCAACGCCAAGCTGGAGCCGATTGGCACCCGCATCTTCGGCCCGGTGACGCGCGAACTGCGTACCGAGCGCTTCATGAAGATCGTGTCGCTCGCCCCCGAAGTGCTTTAAAGCGCGCCGCCTGCAAGGACCCACCCATGAACAAGATTCGCAAAGGCGACCAGGTCATCGTGCTGACCGGCCGCGACAAAGGCAAGCGGGGCACCGTGGCCCGCCGCGTCGATGACAGCCACCTCGTCGTCGAGGGCGTCAATGTGGTCAAGAAGCACGTCAAGCCGAACCCGATGAAGGGCACCACCGGCGGCGTCGTCGACAAGACCATGCCGATCGACCAGAGCAACGTCGCCATCTTCAATCCGAAGACCGGCAAGGCTGATCGCGTCGGCATCAAGCTGCTGAGCAAGTCCGAGCAAGAGGCTCGCAAGACCAAGGACAAGGGCGTGCGCGTCTTCAAGTCCAGTGGCGACGAGATCAAGGCTTAAGGGGCAATCAACATGGCAAAGAAACAAGCCGCATCCGCACCCGGGGCCGCGCCTGTGGCCCGTCTGCAGACGATCTACAAAGAAAAGATCGTTCCCGACCTGGTGGCCAAGTTTGGCTACAAGTCGGTGATGCAGGTGCCGCGCCTGACCAAGATCACGCTCAACATGGGCGTGAGCGAGGCGGTGTCGGACAAGAAGGTCATGGACAACGCCGTCGGCGACCTGACCAAGATTGCCGGCCAGAAGCCGGTGGTCACCAAGAGCAAGAAAGACATCGCCGGCTTCAAGATCCGCTCGGGTGTGCCGATCGGCGCGATGGTCACTTTGCGCGGCGTGCGCATGTATGAGTTCCTCGACCGCTTCGTCACGGTAGCGTTGCCCCGTGTGCGCGACTTCCGCGGCATCTCCGGGCGCTCATTCGACGGCCGCGGCAATTACAACATCGGGGTCAAGGAGCAGATCATTTTCCCCGAGATCGATTACGACAAGGTCGATGCACTGCGTGGCATGAACATCAGCATCACGACCAGCGCAAAGACCGATGACGAGTGCAAGGCGCTGCTGACGGCCTTCCGCTTCCCGTTCAAGAACTGAGGCAACCGATGGCCAAACAATCTTTGATCCAGCGTGAGTTGAAGCGCGAGCAGCTGGTCGCCAAGTTCAAGAAGAAGTACGACGAACTCAAGGGCATTGCCAACGACGCCAAGAAGTCCGACGGCGAGCGCTATGCCGCGCGCCTGGCGCTTCAGCAGCTGCCGCGCAACGCCTACCCAACGCGCCAGCGCAACCGCTGCGGCTTGACAGGTCGCCCGCGCGGCACCTTCCGCATGTTCGGTCTGGCCCGAAGCAAGATCCGCGACCTGGCCTTCAAGGGCGACATCCCCGGTGTCGTCAAGGCCAGCTGGTAATCGGACTCAGGAGATTCACAAATGAGCATGAGTGATCCGATCGCCGATATGCTGACGCGTATCCGCAATGCACAGTCGGTCGAGAAGGCTGCGGTGACGATGCCGTCATCGAAGCTGAAAGTGGCCATCGCGCAGGTCTTGAAGGACGAGGGCTACATCGACGGCTTCGCCATCAAGGGTGACGCCAAGGCCGAACTCGAAATCGCGTTGAAGTACTACGCCGGCCGCCCGGTGATTGAGCGCATCGAGCGCGTCAGTCGCCCCGGTTTGCGCATCTACAAGGGCCGCCATTCGATTCCCCAGGTGCAGAACGGCCTGGGTGTGGCCATCGTCACCACGCCGCAAGGTGTGATGACCGACCGCAAGGCGCGCGCATCCGGTATCGGCGGCGAAGTGCTTTGCTACGTGGCCTAAGGGAGAACAAGCAATGTCGCGCGTAGGAAAAATGCCGATCACCGTGCCCCAGGGCGTGGACGTGTCGGTCAGCGCTGAGCAGATCAGCGTCAAGGGTGCCCAGGGCACACTGACCCGCGCCGCCAACGCGCTGGTCACGGTCAAGGTCGATGGCGGCAAGGTCAGCTTCACAGCGGCCAATGACAGCACCGCGGCCGATGCCATGAGCGGCACCATGCGGGCGCTGGTAGCCAACATGGTCAGTGGCGTGACCAAGGGATTCGAGCGCAAGCTCAACCTGGTCGGCGTGGGCTTTCGGGCCCAGGCCCAGGGCACCAAGTTGAACCTGCAGGTCGGCTTCTCGCACCCGGTGGTCAAGGACATGCCTGCCGGCATCAAGGTGGAGTGCCCGACCCAGACCGAAATCATCATCAAGGGGGCTGACCGCCAAGCTGTCGGCCAGATCGCGGCCGAAGTTCGCGCGATCCGCCCGCCCGAGCCCTACAAGGGCAAAGGCATCCGGTACTCGGACGAGCGTGTGGTGCTCAAAGAGACCAAGAAGAAGTAAGGAGCGGACGTCATGACGATCACCAAGAAAGACCAACGCATCCGCCGCTCGCGCCAAACGCGCGTGCGCATCGCCACGCAGCGCGTCGCGCGCCTGACGGTGTTCCGCAGCAATCTGCACATCTATGCGCGTGTCATTTCCGACGACGGCACCCAGGTGCTGGCGAGCGCTTCGACCGCCGAGAAGGATGTGCGCACCGAACTCGGCGCGGCCGACAAGTCGGGCAAGGGCGGTACTGTCACTGCAGCCGCCATCGTCGGCAAGCGCATTGCCGAGAAGGCCAAGGCTGCTGGTATTGACAAGGTCGCTTTCGATCGCTCGGGCTTCGCTTACCACGGCCGCGTCAAGGCGCTGGCCGAGGCTGCGCGCGAAGCCGGCCTGCAGTTCTGACGCAATAGAGGAATCAAGCAATGGCTAAATTTCAACCCCGCGCTCAGACCGAAGGCAACGACGACGGCCTGAAGGAAAAGATGATTGCGGTCAACCGCGTCACCAAGGTCGTCAAGGGCGGTCGCACGCTGAGCTTCGCGGCGCTGACCGTCGTTGGCGATGGCGACGGCCGCGTCGGCATGGGCAAGGGCAAGGCCAAGGAAGTGCCGGTTGCCGTGCAAAAGGCGATGGAGTCCGCGCGCCGCAACCTCAAGAAGATCCCGCTCAAGAACGGCACGATCTACCACAACGTGCGCGGCGAGCACGGCGCCGCCAAGGTGCTGATGGCGCCGGCAGCACCCGGTACCGGCATCATTGCCGGCGGCCCGATGCGCGCTGTCTTCGAAGTCCTGGGCGTGACCGACATCGTGGCCAAGAGCCTCGGTTCATCGAACCCCTACAACATGGTGCGCGCCACGCTGGACGCACTGCACAACTCCACCACGCCGGCGGCGGTGGCAGCCAAGCGCGGCAAGTCGGTCGAAGAAATCTTCAACTGACGCGGCGCCGGAGAACACTCATGTCAGACAAGAAAACCCTGACCGTCAAACTCGTCAAGAGCATTGCCGGCACCAAGCAGTCGCACCGCGACACCGTGCGCGGCCTTGGCCTGCGCCGCATGAACAGCCAGTCGACGCTGGAAGACACGCCGTCGGTGCGCGGGATGATCAACAAGGTCGCTTACCTGGTGCAGGTGCTCTGATGCAACTCAATAACATCAAGCCGGCAGCCGGCAGCCAGAAAGACCGCCGCCGCGTTGGCCGCGGTATCGGCTCAGGCCTGGGCAAGACTGCCGGTCGCGGCCACAAGGGGCAGAAGTCGCGTGCCGGTGGCTACCACAAGGTCGGTTTCGAAGGCGGCCAAATGCCGCTGCAGCGCCGGCTGCCCAAGCGCGGCTTCAAGTCGCATGCGCTGAAGTACAACGCCGAAATCACCCTGAATGATCTGCAAGCACTCGGCCTCGACGAAGTCGATTTGCTCAACCTGAAGCAGGCCGGGCTGGTCGGCGACATGATCAAGACCGTCAAAGTCATCAAGACCGGCGAACTGACGATCAAGGTCGCGCTCAAGGGTGTCGGTGCAACCGCAGGCGCCAAGGCAGTGATCGAAGCCGCCGGCGGCTCCGTCGCCGAATAAGCACCGCCCGAGGACTGCAGACTTGGCCACCAACGCCACCAGCACAGCACAACTTGCCAAGAGCGGCAAGTTTGGGGATCTGCGTCGCCGCTTGACGTTTCTGCTGTTGGCGCTCGTAGTTTATCGCATCGGCACCCACATCCCGGTGCCGGGCATCGACCCCGACCAGTTGCGCCAGCTCTTCAACAACCAGAGCGGCGGCATCCTGAACCTGTTCAACATGTTCAGCGGCGGCGCGCTGTCGCGGTTTTCTGTGCTGGCGCTGGGCATCATGCCCTACATCTCGGCGTCGATCATCATGCAGTTGATGACCTACGTCGTGCCCTCGCTGGAGGCGCTGAAGAAGGAAGGCGAGTCCGGCCGTCGCAAGATCACCCAGTACACGCGCTACGGAACACTGCTGCTGGCAATCTTCCAGTCGGTTGGTATCGCCACGGCATTGCAGCAGTCGCCGGGTTTGGTCATCAACCCGGGTACCGGCTTTGTCTTTACCGCGGCAGTGAGCCTGGTCTCGGGCACGATGTTCCTGATGTGGCTGGGTGAGCAGATCACGGAGCGCGGACTCGGCAACGGTATCTCCATCCTGATCTTCGCTGGCATCGCGGCCGGCCTGCCCAGTGCGATCGCTGGCCTGTTTGAGTTGGTGCGCACTGGCTCGATGAGCATCTTTGCGTCGCTCTTCATTATTCTGCTGGTGGTGGCGGTGACCTACGCGGTGGTCTTCGTCGAGCGGGGTCAGCGCAAGATCCTGGTCAATTACGCCAAGCGCCAGGTCGGCAATAAAGTCTATGGTGGCCAGTCGTCGCACCTGCCCTTGAAGCTCAACATGTCGGGCGTGATCCCGCCGATCTTCGCCTCGTCGATCATCCTGCTGCCGGCCACCGTCGTCGGTTGGTTTGCCACCGGTGAAGGCATGCGTTGGCTGAAGGACCTGTCGTCGGCACTGTCGCCGGGGCAGCCGATCTATGTGCTGCTGTATGCCGCCATGATCGTGTTCTTCTGCTTCTTCTACACCGCGCTGGTCTTCAACAGTCGCGAGACGGCCGACAACTTGAAGAAGAGCGGCGCCTTCATTCCGGGCATTCGTCCGGGTGACCAGACCGCCAAGCACATTGACCGTATCCTGGGTCGCCTGACCCTGGCCGGTGCGATCTACATCACCGCGGTCTGCTTGCTGCCCGAGTTTCTGGTGCTCAAGTACAACGTGCCGTTCTATTTTGGTGGCACCTCGCTGTTGATCATCGTCGTTGTGACGATGGACTTCTGGGCCCAGGTTCAAAGCTACGTGATGAGCCAGCAATACGAGTCGCTGTTGAAGAAGGCCAATTTCAAGGCCACTTGAAGCAGTCCTGGATAGCGAACACGAAACAAGGTTTAGGAGAGCAACATGAAAGTCGCTGCATCGGTCAAGAAGATGTGCCGTAACTGCAAGATCATCCGCCGCCACGGCGTCGTGCGCGTGATCTGCACCGACCCGCGCCACAAGCAGCGCCAGGGCTGAATCGGCCCAAGCACAGGACACTGAAGGAACACCATGGCACGCATTGCTGGTATCAACATTCCGCCGCACAAGCACGCCGAGATCGGCCTGACTTCGATCTACGGCATCGGCCGCACCACGGCGCAGAAGATCTGCGAGAAGGCGGGCATCGCCTTCTCCAAGAAGATCAAGGACCTGTCCGACGTCGATCTTGAGAAGATCCGCGAAGAGATCGGTCGCATGACGATCGAGGGCGACTTGCGCCGCGAGATGTCGATCAACATCAAGCGCCTGATGGATCTGGGCTGCTACCGTGGGATCCGCCACCGCCGTGGCCTGCCGGTTCGCGGCCAGCGCACCAAGACCAACGCGCGCACGCGCAAGGGCCCGCGCAAGTCGGGCGCCCTCGTCAAGAAGTAAGCCAGCCCGTGCGCTGCTAAAGACTCCAAGGAAAGAACATGGCCAAGGCTCCCCAGAACACCGCCGCGCGTCGCGTCAGCAAGAAGATCCGCAAGAACATTGCGGATGGCATTGCCCACGTGCACGCGTCGTTCAACAACACCATCATCACCATCACCGACCGCCAGGGCGGCGCGCTGGCGTGGGCTTCGTCGGGCGGTCAGGGCTTCAAGGGCTCGCGCAAGAGCACGCCCTTCGCCGCCCAGGTCGCAGCCGAGAATGCTGGACGCGCAGCGCAAGAGCAAGGCATCAAGAACCTCGACGTGCGCATCAAGGGCCCGGGCCCCGGTCGCGAATCTAGCGTGCGCGCGCTCGCGTCCCTGGGCATCCGCATCAACTCGATCAGCGACGTGACGCCGATTCCGCACAACGGCTGCCGGCCCCAGAAGCGCCGCCGCATCTAAGGGTGCTGGCGCGCCGACGGCAAGATGCCGGCGGCGCGCTATACTCAGCGGTTTTCCACCTCGGCGGCATCTGTGCCGCTCGATGTGCGCGGACACCGTCCTCGCACCCAAGCCCACCGTCTGCGCGCGCACGTTTTGTCGTCGCCAGACTCGCGCGGAGGTCCCCGTCCCGGGGCCCGTTGCCGCGTCAGATAGACCTTAAGGACACACAAGTGGCACGTCTGCTCGGCCCCAAGGCCAAACTTTCCCGCCGTGAAGGCACCGACCTGTTCCTGAAGAGCGCACCGACGACGACCTCGCGGGCATCGATCATGACCTCGGCGCCATCGCGCAGCACCGTGGCTTCGCGCGGGGTCATCTTGCGCAGGCTGGATACGGTTGCTTCAGCCTCCCGCTCGGTGACGAAGCCGAGCGTGGCATTTG
>JANNGJ010000226.1:0-2317 GCA_031403815.1 Burkholderiales bacterium
ACTCCCGCCGTTCGCTTCGCTCTCTTTGCTCAAACAGTTTCGGCGAGTCAGATGACGAAGCGCGCTGCGCGCGCCGACCTCAGGCCTGCGCTGCTCACCGCTCCACAGTGAGCCACCGCCGCACACCGCCAGCCGCGAGGCCCACCCGGGCGCGCCTTTGCTGCGCCGACAGCAGACAGCGATCCTCGACAACAAGACACAAGCCGCTGCACGCTCTTGCGCGATTGAATGTAATTCGGAGCGAGGCGACCGGCGCACTGAGTCTGTGCTCCGTCGTGCGCCCCGGGTTGCATCTTTAACGCGTCAGAAACGCCAGTACGCGGTCCGCGAATTTGCCGTAGGGCGGCATCAGGAACTTGAGGGTCGAGAAGTGCGCCTGGTAGAAGACCGGGCGCAGCTTGGAGAAGGTCTCGAAGCCTTCGCGGCCGTGGTAATGGCCCATGCCCGAGGCGCCGACGCCACCGAAGGGCAGGTCGTGCTGGCCGACGTGGAACAGCGCGTCGTTGACGGACACGCCGCCCGACATGACGCGGTTCAGCAGCATCTGCACTTGGTGTGCATCGTTGCTGAATGGGTAGAGCGCCAGCGGTCGCGGCCCGGCATTGATGTGCTCGATGACGCTGGCCAGCGCGGTGTAGCCACGCAGCGGCAAGATCGGGCCGAAGATTTCGCGCTGCATCAACAGGCAGTCGCCGGGCGCATCGAGCACGATGTGCGGCGCGATCTTGCGTGTGACGATGTCGTAGGGCGGGCCGTTCAGCAGCGGGATCACGGTCGCGCCGCGGGCCCGCGCATCGTCGAGCATGTGCAGCAGGCGGTCGAACGCGGGCTGGTCGATGATGGCGGTGTAGTCGGGCGATTCGAGCCGGGGGTAGCGCGCTGGCACGATCTCGCGCGCCAGCTCGACGAAGGCGGCGATCTGGTCCTGCGGCAGCCATGCGTGATCCACTGAGGTGCAGATCTGGCCGGCATTGAGGTACTTCACGAACAAGATGCGCTCGGCCGCGGTGCGCAGCGGAAAACCCTCGCAGACGATGGCCGGCGCCTTGCCGCCGAGTTCCAGCGTCACGGGGCACAGGTTGGCGGCGGCAGCAGCCATCACGGCGCGGCCGGTGGCGCCCGAGCCGGTGAACAGCAGGTGGTCGAAGGGCAACTTGGAAAACTCGACGCCGACGCCGCCGGTCTCGTCGAAGAATTGCAGCTTCTCGGGCGGGAAGTAGGCCGGCATCTTGTCGATCAACAAGGCCGCCAGGTGGCGCGAGTTCTCGCTCATCTTGACCATCGCCCGGTTGCCGGCGGCGAAGATGGCGGTCAGGGGCACCAGGCTCAGGTTGAGCGGGAAGTTCCACGGCACGATCACGCCAACCACGCCGAGCGGCTGCGGAATCACGCGGTTGCGCGCGCCGAGGAAGTTGCGCAGATCGACGCCGCGGTGTTGCGTTTGCATCCAGCCGCGCAGGTGCTTGATGGCGTGGTCAATGCCGTCGATGGCCGGGAACACTTCGGCCAGCAGGGTCTCGTGCTGCGAGCGGTGGCCGTAGTCGGCGCTGATCGCGTCGCACAAGGCCTGCTTGTGCTCGCGCACGAAGCGCTGCAGCGTGCGCAGGTCGGTAACGCGCTCCGTGTGGCTGGGCACCGGGTGCGCAAAGTAGGCTGCGCGCTGGCGTGCCAGGGCGTCGGCCAGGGCCGGCATGGCGGCGGCGGTGTGGGCTGGCAAGAGGGCAGGTTGGGGCATGGGCGCGGGGCAGCGGGGCGTTGCCAAAGTATCGGCCTTGCCTGCGGTGCGTGCCTAGGCACACCGACCTACCGCAGGCGTGCCACACAATCTTGCGATGACAGCCATGCAGCGCAGCGCCGACGTTCGCCTTGCCACCATCTTGGTCTTCGTCGCGCCAGCGTTGTGGAGCGTGAACTACCTGGTGGCGCGCTGGGCCCCAGGCGTGATTGCGCCGCACATGCTGGCCTTGGCGCGCTGGGCGGTGGCGGTGCTCCTGCTGGGCCTGTTCTGCTGGCGTGAGCTGCGCGACAAGCGCCACTTGATCCGCGCCGAGGCCGGCCACTTCATCGTGCTGGGCGCGCTGGGCATGTGGGTCTGCGGCGCCTTCGTCTACATCGGCGGGCGCAGCACGCTGGCGGTCAACATCGGCTTGCTCTATGCCGCCTCGCCGGTGCTGATCGCCCTGGCCTCGGCGCTGTGGCTGCGCGAGCGCTTCTCTGTTGTTCAGGGCCTGGGCGTGGCGCTGGCCCTGGCCGGCGTGCTGCACATCCTGTTCAAGGGCGATTGGGCGGGGGCGCGACAACTCGGCATCAACCCCGG
>JANNGJ010000227.1:0-2529 GCA_031403815.1 Burkholderiales bacterium
CGCGCTCGCCGGGATCGGCACCAGCAACCAGTCGGCGTTTGTGGGTATCGTCACCAGCGCGGTGAAGATCACGGTCTTGGTCCCTGCCGTCGTCAGCCGCAGCGAATAGGTTCCGCCTTCGAGGTCGATCGAATCGGCGCCTGAAGCGGGAACCGCCTGCTTGTACCCCGCGCCTGCCAGATTGGGCGCCAAGTTGGTGATGCTCACTGCAGGCCCCGTAAGGTACACGTCGACGCCGGCGGTGTTCGACGCCGCGTTGAACACCCGCACGCGGGCGTCGTCGGACGTGATGCTCTTGTTGTACGGGTCGCCGATCAGCACCACGCTTGTCAGGGAGCCGACATCGGGCACCGCAACCATCGTGTAGCGGTTGCCCACGTGTGTCTCGAATGTATGGCTGCCCACGCTGAGCGAGGGCGTGGTGGCGGTGCGAACTTCCCAGAAGTGGGTGCTCCGATCGGTATCGAAGTAGTTGGAAGCGCCCTTGTAGGCCATGCCGGTCACGTCGGAGCCTAGCGCCAGGTTGTCGCGTAACAGCGAGACGTTGGGTCCACCTGGCACGGCGTGCACAAGCCGTACCTTCGGGTCGGCGATGTCGGCGCGATCAGTGAAGCCGTCGTCGCCGCCGCCGCAGGCGGCCAGCAGCGCCGGTACGATGGCCAGCGCGAGCAGTTGGCGTTTGTTCATGGGAGTCCTTCACAAGGTGGGTGGATGTATGCAATGGACTCTACGGAGACGGCGCCGATCCGGGCGTAGGCCCAGATGACTTGCATCCTTGGCTCGCGCCGAAATCCGTGTAGGACAAGGTCGCGCAAGGCCCAACCTCGCGTTCAGCCGGTTCCCACGATCACAAGGACTTCCTGGCGAAGGTAACTGCGCGCAAGGGCTTCAAGGAGGCCTACGACGCGTTGGCGCAGGCATACAAGTTGGCCGGCTAGCTAAACGCTGCGGGCGCGAGCCCGTGGCAGGCTGACGCGCAGCGCTGCATCGGCAAGCTTGTGCCGCATGCGGCCAACCGAGGGTGTGCGCAAAGAGCAATGCAATGCATGACGTTGTTGTCCAGCGCACAACATCAAGTCGATGATCCGATCGTTCAACCACAAGAGGCTGGAACGCTACTTCACGAAGAGCGATCGCTGAGGCATTCCGGCCCAGAGCGCAGTGCGCATCGAGCGCATGCTCGACCGGCTCGACGCGAGCGCGGCGTCCGACGACATGGACGTGCCGGGCTACCGCTTCCACCCCTTGAAGGGCGTACGGGCTGGCGAGTACGCGGTGAGCGTGAGCGGCAATTGGCGCATCACGTTTCGCTTCGATGGCGAAGATGCAGTCAATGTGAATCTTGAGGACCACCACTGAGGCATGAACGTGAAGTCGCTACGCAACCCGAAGCGCCGGCCGACGCATCCGGGCGCCAGCCTGCGCGAGGACGTGCTTCCGGCGCTGGCAATGGCGCAGGCTCGCATGGCCGGATTGCTCGGTGTGAGCCGGCTCACCGGCTCGCAGTTGCTGAACGAGCACCGCTCGCTGTCGCCCGACATGGCGATGCGCGTGGAGAAGCTGCTTGGCAGCAGCGCCGAGAGCTGGCTGCGGATGCAGGAGGCCCTCGATTCGTGGGAAGCCCGCCGGCAGCCCGAGCGATTCGCGCGCATCAAGCGCTTGCCCGCAGCGGCGACGGCATAGCGGGCCCAGCACGCCTCACCTTGAGGGTATGTGCTAGTCCGCCGGGTCGCGCCTTGCGTTCACAGTTGTCTCAGCGCGCACGCGCCTGCCGTATCTACCGACACCTGTGGAGACCCTGCCCATGAGCACACTCAATCGTCGCCAGTTCGTCGCCGCCGCCGGCACCGCAGCCGCTGTGGCCTGGGCGCCATCCAGCCTGGCCCAGGCCGGCACCCGGCTTCGCGCCTTTTGGTGGGGCAACCCGGACCGTGACAAACGCACCCGTGCGTTGCTTGACGCCTATGCCAAGAAGACCGGCCTGGTCATCGCCGCCGAGGCCCTTGGCTGGGGCGACTACTGGACCAAGCTGGGCACCCAGGTCGCTGGCGGCAACGCGCCCGACTTGTTCCAGATGGACTACCGCTACTTGTTCGAGTACGCGCGTCGCGACACGCTGTTGCCGCTCGACGCGCTCTTGCCCCTGCCCGATTTCAGTGCGGGGGACCGCAATGGCGGCAAGGTCGATGGCAAGCTCTACGGGGTGAGCCTGGGCAGCAATTCCAAAGCCATGGCCTATGACGTCGACATGCTGGCCAAGGCGGGCGCCAAGTCGCTCGACATGGCCTGGACCTGGGACGACTTCGGCCGCATCGCGGCCGAGGTCTCGAAGATCAACCCCGGCAAGTACTGGGGCTCGAGTGACAACAGCCGCTGGGAGCAGGGCTTCGAGCAGTGGCTGAACCAACGTGGCAAGGCGCTTTACGGCGCCGACGGCAAGGTCGGCTTCACACCCGACGATGTGACGGCCTGGTTTGACCTCTGGGACAAGTACCGCAAGGCCGGCGCCATCCCGCCTGCCGAAGTGGG
>JANNGJ010000228.1:0-22414 GCA_031403815.1 Burkholderiales bacterium
GTGCACCTTCAACCAGGCGGTGTGATAAGCCAGCAGCGCGTAGGCCGCGGCATGGCTCTTGTTGAAGCCGTAGCCGGCAAACTTCTCCATCAGGTCGAAGACTTCGTCGGCCTTGGGCTCGGCAATGCCCTGGCGCGCCGCACCGTCGCGGAAGATCTGGCGCTGTTTGGCCATCTCTTCGGGCTTCTTCTTGCCCATCGCCTTGCGCAGGATGTCGGCGCCGCCGAGCGAATAACCGGCCAGCACCTGCGCCGCCAGCATCACCTGCTCCTGATAGACGAAGATGCCGTAGGTCTCGCTCAGCACGGGTTCGAGCAAAGGGTGCGGATAGACGATGGGCTCGCGGCCATGCTTGCGCGCACAAAAGCTCGGGATGTTCTCCATCGGACCGGGCCGGAACATGGCGTTGAGCGCAAACAGGTCTTCGAGCCGGCTCGGCTTGGCATCGCGCAACATGCCCTGCATGCCGCGGCTCTCGAACTGGAACACGGCCTCGACCTGGGCGTTGGCAAACAGCCGGTACACCGCCGGGTCGTCGAGCGGCAACTGGTCGTAGTCGAAATTCTCACGCCCCGCCCGGCGCGTACGCACCAGGTGCTTGGCGTGCTCGAGGATGGTCAGCGTGGCCAGGCCAAGAAAGTCGAACTTGACCAGGCCGATGGCTTCGACATCGTCCTTGTCGAACTGGCTCACCGCCGAGTCGCTGCCAGGCTGTTGATAGAGCGGGCAGAAGTCGGTGATCTTGCCCGGCGCGATCAGCACCCCGCCGGCATGCATGCCGACATTGCGCACGATGCCTTCGACGCGCGTGGCCAGAGCCAGCAGTTCGGCGACTTCTTCTTCGGCGGCCTCGCGGCGGTCAAGCTCGGGCTCTTCCTTGCGTGCATAGACCAGACCCGGGTCAGGCAGGGCGGGTGGCGAGGGCAGGCGCGCCAGGGTCACCGTCTTGCCCGGCGGCGCGACGATCAGCTTGGCGATGCTGTCGACATGGCCGTAGCCCATGCCGAGCACGCGACCGACGTCGCGCAATGCCGCCTTGGCCGCCATGGTGCCGAAGGTGACGATCTGGCTGACGGCATCGCGGCCGTACTTGGCCTTGACGTAGTCGATCACGCGCTCGCGATTGGCCTGACAGAAGTCGATGTCGAAGTCCGGCATCGAGACCCGTTCGGGGTTGAGGAAGCGCTCGAACAGCAGGTTGTAGGCCAGAGGGTCGAGGTCGGTGATCGACAGCGAATACGCCACCAGCGAGCCCGCGCCCGAGCCACGCCCGGGGCCCACCGGGCAGCCGTTGGCCTTGGCCCAGTTGATGAAGTCGGCCACGATCAAGAAGTAGCCCGGGAAGCCCATCTTGACGATGGTGACGATCTCGAACTCGAGCCGCGCGGCGTAGCGCGGGCGTTGGCGCTCGCGCTCGGCACTGTCGGGGTACAGGCGCGCCAGGCGCTGCTCCAGACCGGCGGTCGAGGTGGCACGGAAGTGGGCTTCAACCGGCAGCGGCACACCATCCACTCGCGGTGTCGGGAAGTCCGGCAGGCGCGGTTTGCCCAGTGTGAGCTGCAGGTTGCAGCGCTGGGCCACGGCCAGCGTGTTGGCCAGCGCCTGCGGCAGATCAGCAAACAGCACTGCCATCTGCGCCTGCGTCTTGAAGTACTGCTCGCGCGAGAAGCGCTTGACGCGCTTCGGACTCGCCAGGGTCTCGCCCTCGGCGACACACACCCGCGCTTCGTGCGCTTCGTAGTCGTCGGCCTCGACGAACTGCACCGGGTGGGTGGCCACCACCGGCAGCGCCAGCCGCGATGCCAAGGGCACGGCAGCACGCACATGGGCTTCGTTGCTGGCCAAGCCGGCGCGCTGCACTTCGATGAAGAAGCGCTGCGGGAAGGTCGCCGCCAAGCGCTGCGCAAGCTGCTCGGCGCGCGCCGTGTCGCCCGCCAGCAGGGCCTGCCCGACCGCGCCGCCATCGGCGCCCGACAGAGCCAGCAATCCGCCGCCCAGCTCGTCGAGCCAAGCCCACTTCACCAGCGCCTGGGCGCGCTGCGTATTGCCCGTCCAGGCGCGTGCCAGCAACTCGCACAGGTGCAGGTAGCCGGCATCGTTCTGCACCAGCAGCAGCAGGCGGCTGCCCTGCTTCTCGCCGCCCGCGGGGTTCTCGGGCTCGAGCCAGATGTCACAACCGATGAGGGGCTTGACGCCCGCCGCGCGGCAGGCGCTGTAAAACTTGACCGTGCCGAACAGGTTGCCCAGGTCGGTGATGGCGCACGCCACTTGGCCGTCACTGCGGGCCGCGTTGACGGCGTCATCGATGCGCAAGGTGCCGTCGACCACCGAATACTCGGTGTGGGTGCGCAAATGAACGAAAGACATGGCGCATTGTAGAGAGCCGCCCTCTCGGACAAGGCGGCACAGGCCTCCTAAAATCGCTGCGTGCCGGCCCGCATCCTCAACCTCAGCGCCTACGCCTTCGTCGCACTCGACCGCCTGGCCGAACGCCGCGACACATTGCAGCGCCTGGCCTTGGCCGGGCAGTTGAAGGGCAGCATCTTGCTGGCCGATGAAGGCATCAACCTGGTGATCGCCGGCGCTGAGCCCAGCGTGCGCTGCTGGCTGGCCGGTGTGCGTGCAGATCCCTTGCTGGCAGACCTTCAGGTCAAGGAGAGCTGGAGCCAGACCCAGCCGTTTCGCCACATGCGCGTCAAGGTCAAGCCCGAGATCATCCGCATGAACCAGCCGCAGGTGCAGCCTGCCACTGGGCGGGCCCCGGCGGTCGATGCCATGACCCTGCAGCGCTGGTTATCCGCCGGCGTTGATGACGCCGGGCGCGACGTGCTGCTGCTCGACACGCGCAACGGCTTTGAGGTCGATGCTGGCACCTACAAGGGCGCCATCGACTGGCGCCTGGCCAAGTTCAGCGATTTCCCGGCCGCGCTGGCAGCGCACCGCGACGAACTCGCCGGCCGCACCGTCGTCAGCTACTGCACCGGCGGCATCCGCTGCGAGAAGGCGGCCCTGGCCATGCGCGCCGCCGGGCTTGAGCATGTCTATCAGCTCGACGGCGGCGTGCTGCGCTACTTCGAGACCTTGCCCGAGGCGCCGCATTGGCAGGGCCGCTGTTTCGTCTTCGACGCGCGCGAGACCCTCGGAGCCGACCTCGCACCACCGCGAAACGCCTGAACCATGGCCGCCCGTCTGTTGCAGCGCGCACTCGGCCTGCTGTTGATTGCCAGCGCCATCGCCGTCGCCCTCAGCCGCGCGCCCGACCGGCCGGTGCAAACCTTGGTGGCGCGCTGGGCGCCGCCGCCGTCTGACCTCATGGAGGTCAAGGGCCAACTGGTGCACCTGCGCGACGAAGGGCCGCGCAACGACCCCGAGCCTTTGCTGTTGCTGCACGGCACGGGTGCCAGCCTGCACACCTGGGACGGCTGGGCCGCGGCGCTGAAGTCCAAGCGGCGCGTGATCCGCATCGACCTGCCGGCCTTCGGCCTGACCGGCCCCTTCGCCGGGCAATATGCGCCCGACGACTACCGCGGCGACACCTATGCGCGCTTCGTGCTCGATGTGCTCGACACTTTGCGCGTGCCGCGTGCCAGCATCGGCGGCAACTCCCT
This sequence comes from Burkholderiales bacterium, assembly GCA_031403815.1. Taxonomy (GTDB): domain Bacteria; phylum Pseudomonadota; class Gammaproteobacteria; order Burkholderiales; family Burkholderiaceae_C; genus CADEEN01. Next base: position 3,609 of record JANNGJ010000228.1, read on the forward strand.
CGGCGGCGAAGTGGCGTGGCGCGCCGTGACCTTGGCGCCGCAGCGCTTCGCCAAGCTGATCCTGGTGGCCCCCACCGGCCATGCCTTCGCACCTGACGAGATGCCGCTCGGGTTTCGCGTCGCCGGGCTGCCAGTGCTCGGCCGCATTGGCGAGCACCTGCTGCCGCGGCCCCTGATCGCCGCCAGCGTGCGCAGCGTCTACGGCGATCCGTCACGGGTCGATGACGAATTGATCGACCGCTACTTCGAACTCACCCTGCGCGAGGGCAACCGGCGCGCACTCGGCCAGCGCCTGCAGCAACTCGAGATGGGCGCGCACGCCGAGCGCATCAAGGGCCTCGCCTTGCCGACCCTGCTGCTCTGGGGCGGGCGCGACCGCCTGGTGCCGCCGGCCAACGCCGAGCGCTTTGCGGCCGACATCCCGGGTGCACGCCTGACGGTGTTCGACAGCCTCGGCCACGTGCCGCATGAAGAAGACCCGACCCGCACGGTCGCTGTCGTGGCCAAGTTTCTGGAGATCCCGCGATGAGCCTATCCCGCCACGAGTACAGCGCCGAGGTGGTGTGGCAGCGCGCCGCACACGAGCCCTTCATCGACAACCGCTACAGCCGGCGCCACCTGCTGCGTTTCGACGGCGGTATCGAAGTGCCCGGCTCGTCCTCACCCTCGGTGGTGCCGCTGCCGATGTCGGACGCCGCTGCGGTGGATCCCGAAGAAGCCTTCGTGGCCGCCCTGTCGAGCTGCCACATGCTGTGGTTCTTGTCGCTGGCCGCCGGCCAGGGCCATGTGGTTGAGCGCTACCGCGACAACGCCATCGGCGTGATGAGCCGCAATGCCGATGGCAAGCTGTGGGTCGCCTGCGTGAGCTTGCGCCCGGCGGTGCAATTCAGCGGCGCACACCAGCCCAGTGCCGCCGAGCTGCAGCACTTGCATCACCGCGCTCACGCCGAGTGCTTTATCGCCAACTCGGTGAAGAGCGAGGTGCGCTGCGAGCCGGTCGGTCTGGACGGTTTGGCCTGAGTAGCGCGACGCTTTGCGTCGCTGCGGTGCGACTTCGCTTGCGTTTGCAAACATCTGAGGCACTCGCTGTCAGGCGCGAAACCAACGCCCGCTGTTTCTTCAGAGACAGCATGTAAGGCCGCGATGGTTTGCACACAAATGCACGATCAAACCGCAGTTGTCGCGATGAAGATGCGCCCACTCGATCAAGCCAGAGCCTGGCCGGTCGAACCGGAGAGCCCGCATCGTGCCTTGTCCCGTCCCTGTTTTGCCCGCCGGAGTGCACTGAGGTGCAAGCCGCCGCCACGCTCGCTTCGCGAACCGACGCCCTGGTGCGCCGCGCGTCGCCGCCGCCCGCTGGACGGGCCGCGTGGTTCAAGCGCGAGCAAGCCATCATGGGCACGGCCATCACGGTCGAGCTGTGGGCCGACGATGACCTGAGCGGCCACGCGGCCATCGATGCCGTGATGGCGGAGATGCACCGCATCGACCGCACGATGAGCCCGCACAAGGCTGACTCCGAGCTCTCGTGCATCAACCGCCGGGCCGCCACCGAGCCGGTGCGCCTGAGCCCGGAAATGTTCGGTCTGCTCGAGCGCGCGCTGGCCTTCTCCAGCCTGTCGGGCGGCGCCTTCGACATCAGCTACGCCAGCGTCGGCCAGCTCTATGACTACCGCGCCGGCATCGCGCCCGGCACGGCCGCCTTGGCCCAGGCCCGACTGGCCATCGGCTGGCGCGGCCTGAAGCTGGACCGCGCGGCCCGCACCCTGGCCTTCGCCCACCCGGGCATGCGCATTGACCTGGGCGGCTTTGCCAAGGGCCACGCAGTCGACAACGCCGTGGCCATCCTGGCCGAGTTGGGCATTGCCCACGCCTTCGTCAGCGCCGGTGGCGACAGCCGTGTCATCGGTGACCGTCGCGGCCGGCCCTGGACCATCGGCGTGCGTCACCCGCGCGACGCCAAGGCCCTGGTGGCACTGCTGCCGCTGGAAGACACCGCCGTCTCGACCTCGGGCGACTATGAGCGCTTCTTCGAGGCCGGCGGCGTGCGCCACCACCACATCATCGACCCGACCACGGGCCGTTCGCCAGTGGCCATCCACAGCGTGACCATCCTGGCCGCCGACGGCCTGACGGCCGAGGCCATGTCCAAGAGCCTCTTCGTGCTCGGCGTCGAGCGCGGCATGGCCCTCATCGAGTCTCTATCCGGCGTCGACGCCATCGTCGTCGACGCCCGGGGTCAGCTTCACTATTCGACCGGCCTGCAGGACCCCTCGGGGGCAGCAGAGAACAACCGGCGCCAGGTCACTGTCATCGACCGTTAGCACCAGTCAGGGGGTTTCCAATGAACAAGACCATCAGCCTTGTCAGCATCGTCAGCCTGGGCGCTGCGCTCGTCGTCGCCGGTTGCGGCAGCGGCAGCAGCAGTGACAACACCGTCACCGTCAACGGTGACGTGCCCATCGCCTACGCCAAGCGCGCCAACACCATCATGATGAACCCGACCGATGGCGCACCCAGCGCCCCGGGCGGCGACCTCATCATTCGCGAGAAATCGTCCGCCAGTGCGCGCGAGATCAATGTCACGGCCAGCATCACGCAAGGCGTGGGCGACGTGTCGGACCCCGAGGTGTCCTACGACGGGAAGAAGATCGTCTTCTCGATGCGCTGCCCGACCAGCAACACCGCCACCATCGCCGGCGGGGCAGCGGCCTGCACCGGCGCGTGGAACATCTGGGAATACGACACCACGACCGGCGGCTTGGCGGGCGGCAGCCTGCGCCGCATCACGTCGGCGCCCGGCAACGACGATGTCGACCCGGCTTACTTGCCGGCCGGCCGCGGTTTTGTCTTCACCTCGAACCGCCAGACCACGACGCGCAGCGTCGTCAACGGCGTGACCAGCTTCGCTGTCGACGAGTATGAGCGCGAACGCGTGCTCAACCTGCACACGATGGACGCCCAGGGCGGTGCCATCACGCAGATCTCGGTCAACCAGAGTCACGACCGCAACCCGGTGGTGCGACCGAACGGCGACATCATGTTCTCGCGTTGGGAACACGTGGGCCCGCGCAACCGTTTCGCCATCTTCCGCGCCAAACCCGACGGCACCGACATGTTCGTGCTGTACGGCGCACACAGCCCCGGCAACAGCTTCCTGCACCCGCGTGACATGGACCCGCAGGGCGCCTACGCCGGCAAGCTGGTGTCGTCGCTGATGTCGCTGTCGGGCACCCGCGAAGGCGGCGCCTTGATGATGGTCGATGCGGCCAACTATTCCGAGCAGAACACCCCGGCCAACCGCGCCGTCGCCCTGTCGGGCGGCCAGTCTTCGGCCACGGATCGCGTGCTGAACCAGGGCCGCGGCCTGTCCACCTTCGGCCGCGTCACCACCCCCTTCCCTCTGTGGGACGGTACCGACCGCGTGCTGCTGTCTTACCGCCCCTGTGAAGTCACGCGCAATGGCGATGTGATCCCCTGCGCCAACTTGACGCAGGCCGAGCTCGACCGACTGGCCAGTGACCGCACGATGGCCGCCGAGGCCGCCGATGCGGTGCAAGACAACGCGCCGCCGGCCTACTCGGTGTGGATGGTGGACCCGAAGACGCAAACCTGGCTGATCGTGGCCGCGCCGCCGACCGGATTCATGTACACCGATCCCGTGGCCCTGCAGGCCAGGCCCGAGCCCAACGCAACCCAGCCGACCACCATCGACGCAGCGCTGGCTGCACGCGGCAAGGCGCTGATCGAAGTGCGCAGCATCTACGACACGGACGGCCTGCAACGCATGGGCGAGCCGATGATCGTGGCGGCCGATCTGCCTGCCGGGTGCGCCCGCGGCATTGCCCAGACCACGCCGGTCGACGCCGCCGACACCCGCGCCAGCGTCGCCGACCTGGTCAAGATCAAGGACCCCGCTGACCCGGCCTACCACTGCGCACCGGGGCGCATGGTGCGCGCCACGCGCGCCGTGGCCCCGATGGCCGGCATGACCGGCATGCGCGAAGCCATCGGCGAAACCGACTTCGAGCCGCAGCAGATCCTGGGCTATGCGGCGGTCGAACCCGACGGCTCGTTCAAGCTGGAGGTGCCGGCCGACACCCCGTTGGCACTCTCGATCCTGGACAGCAAGGGCCGCGCATTGCAGACCCACCTGAACTGGATCCAGGTGCGTCCGGGCGAGCGCCGCACCTGCGACGGTTGCCACAGCCCGCGCCGCGGTGCTGCGCTGAATGCCGGCACGGTCGTCAACAGCATGCCAGCGGCCATTCGCACCGCCCTGTCGAGCCAGCACCAGTCGGGCGAAACCATGGCCTCGCTGCGCACCCGCCTGGACCCCAGCGCCCTGAACTTGCTGCCTGACCAGCTCTACAACGACATCTGGGCCGACACCACGCGCGCCGGCATCCTGGCCCGCGCCCCGATCGCCGTGCGCTACACGGGCAACGCCAACGCGGCTGACGACCTGGCCACACCCGTGCCGACCGCCGGCGTCATCAACTACCCCGAGCATGTGGCGCCGATCTGGGCCCGCGCCCGCGGCACCAATGGCGTCAACACCTGCACCACCTGCCACGCCGACCCGACCAAGCTCGACCTGCGGGCCAGCTTTGGCGGCAGCGGTCGCATGGTGTCGTATGACGAACTGCTGATCGGCGACCCCGTGATCGATGCGGCCACCGGCCTGCCGGTGACCCGCATCCGCGAGGGCGTGCCGGAAGTCGTGCGCAACGCGGCCCTGGTGGAGCCCATGGCCAGCGGCGCCGACGGCATCGCGCGCTCGAGCCGGCTGACCGAAATCCTGTTCGGCGAGACCCTCAAGGCCAGCGCGGAAGCGCGCACCGCGCATCCGAACCCACCGGCTGGTGCGCCGAACCACGCCACGCTGCTGAACGCGGCCGAGAGGCGCGTGATCAGCGAGTGGATGGACTTGGGCGGTCAGTACATGAACGACCCGAGCCGCAGCCCCAACGTGCGCCGCGTCGCGGCGCTCAGCCAGGCCTCGTTTGAAGCCAACGTGCTGCCGGTGCTGCGCACCAACTGCGTGGCCTGCCACCAGCCCAGCGGCAACGCCGGTGCGGCGCAAACCACGCAGTCCTTCGCGCGCAGCCGCTTCGTGCTCACCGGCAACGCCGAAGGTGACTACAACGTCAGCCTGACGATGGTGGGCGACACCTGCAACGCCGCGTCCAACCCGCTGCTGCGTCGCCCCTCCACCGTGCCGCACCCGGCCGGCGCCACGGGACAGACCACCGCCGTGTTGCCGCCGGGAAGCGCTGGCTACGCCGCCATCTCAACCTGGATTTCTTCTGGATGTGCCCCGTGACGATGGTGAAACTCAAAACGCTCTCTTCGGCAGCGCTGGTCGCTGCCCTTTCATCGGGTTGCGGCGGCGGGGAGGGCAACCCGCTGGGCAACCCGCCCTCCGTGCTGAACCCACCCGCCACGGGCGGGCAAAAACTTTCCTTCGTCTACTTCCAGAAGTGCATCAACCCGGTCCTGCTGGCCCAGTTGCAGATCAACCAGGGCGGCGCGATCTCGACCAACACCTGTGCCTCATCGGGTTGCCACGACAACATCACCGGCACCGGCGGTGCCCTGCGCCTGGTGCAAAGCGCGCAGGCGGTGGACCTGTCCAACCCGGCCAACACCCCGGATGTCGTGCGCAGCAACGACATGTACAAGAACTTCTACTCGTCGCAGGGCTCATCGGTGATCGGCGCACCGCAACAAAGCCGGATGCTGACCAAGCCCCTGACGCTGAACGTGCTGCACGGGGGTGGCGTGATCTTTGCTGATCAGAACGACGCCAACGCCAAGTTGATCGCCTACTGGATCGGGCGACCGATGCCGCAGGGGCAAGACGAGTTCAGCAGCGCCGCCAACAGCATGTTCACACCGCCAGATCCGGCCATAGGGAGCTGCAACAGCCAGTGACCACAGCGATACGAATGACAACAACAACGACTCTCTCTCGCTTCTTTACCGCCCTTTTTTGGTTGGCGGCGCTGGCGTTTCCGGCGCAGGCGCAAACCGCCGCGGCCAGCGACAGCGTGGTTAGTGAACGATTGACGGTTGCCGACCCTTTCCTTGAGATGCGCACCGGCCCGGGCCGCGGCTACCCGGTGTTCTTCGTCGTCGCACGCGGCCAGGCCGTGGTGGTCGAGTTGCGCCACACCGACTGGTACAAGGTGCGCGCTGAAGCCGGCCAGGTCGGCTGGGTCCATCGCGGCCAGCTCGAGACCACCCTGACGGTGGCCGGCAGCAGCAAGACTTTCCGCGACATCGCGCTCGATGACTATCTGGCCCGCCGCGTCCAGATGGGCGGCGCCTGGGGCCGCTTCAAGTCCGAGCCGATGTTGAAGCTCTACGCCAGCTACAAGCTCACCGACACCTTGTCGGTCGAGGGCAATTTCGGCCAGGTCCAGGGCGTCTTCTCCGGCACCAACTTCTGGCACATGTCGCTGCACAGCGAGCCCTGGAGCGACCAACGCCTCTCGCCTTTCTTCGGTGTCGGTCTCGGCAAGTTCCAGAACTTCCCCAACCAGAGCCTGGTCGGCGCCACCGCCACCGACGCCAAGTTGGCCCACGCCATCGTCGGCGCGCGCTACTACTTGTCGGAACGCTTCGTGCTGCGTGCCGACTGGGCGATCTACACCGCCTTTGTCTCCGATCAACGCAGCACGGAGTACCGCGCTGTCACGGCCGGCGTGTCCTTCTTCTTCTGACCTCTCTCCAGCGAGCCAACAAAATGAACAAGATCACCCTGGCCGGCCTGACCACCCTGGCACTGTTTGGCAACAGCAGCGCCTTCGCCCAGACCAGCACCCGGCCCGACGCCAACCAGGTCGTGGTGCCCGAAGTCGAGCGCCGTGACATCAGGCTGCCGAAGTTCCCGTCCAAGGACATCGCCGTCGGCGTCTTCGCAGGCACCTACGCGACGCAGAACTTCGGCGCAGCAGCCGTCGTCGGTGGTCGCCTGGGTTACCACATCACGGAAGACTGGTTCGTCGAGGCCACCCTGGGTCAGTCCAAGGTCAGCGACGAAGCCTTCCGCCAGATCCTGCCCGGCGGCATCTTTGTGAGTGACAAGGAGAAGCTGAGCTACTACAGCGTCTCGGCCGGCTACAACCTGCTGCCGGGCGAAGTCTTCCCGACCGCCAAGCGCGCCAAGGCCACGGCGATCTACCTTCTGGCGGGCGTCGGCAGCACGCGCTTCAACGAGCAGCGCAGCCAGACCATCAGCTTCGGCCTGGGTGGTCGGCTGTTGTTGACCGACCGCGCCGCGGTGCAGTTCGACATGCGCGACCACGTCTTCTCGCTCGACCTGCTCGGCAAGCGCCAGAGCACGCACAACCTCGAGCTGACCGGCGGCTTCACCTACTACTTCTGAGGCGCCTGCCATGAACCTTGCCGTGACCACCACACGCTGGTGCCTGCCCCTGCTGCTGGCCGGCGCCCTGGCCAGCGCCCACGCCACGGTGCAGCTGTCGAGCAGCGCACCCGACTTCACGCTCAAGAGCGTGGCCGGCCCCAACTTGCGCCTGCAAGAGCAGCGCGGCCAGGTCGTCATGATCAACTTCTGGGCCACCTGGTGCGGCCCGTGCCGGCTGGAGATGCCGCACCTCAACCGCATCTACGACAAGTACCGCAGCACCGGCTTCGTGCTCCTGGGCGTGAACATCGACGACGACCCGCGCGCTGCGGCTGACCTGGCCGCCAAGCTCGGCCTGCGCTTTCCGGTCCTGCTCGACACCGACAAGAAGGTCAGCCGGGTCTATGACATGAGCGCCATGCCGGCCACCCTGCTGGTGGACCGTGACGGCCGCGTGCGCTACATCCACCGCGGTTACCGGGACGGCGTTGAGAAGACCTACGAGGAGCAGGTGCGCGGCCTGCTGAAAGAATGAGGACGACACGTCCGCTCCTCGGCTGCTTGGTGCTGGGCGCCGCCCTGCTCGGCGGCTGTGCCATGCCCCAGCCTTGGGTTAAGCCTTACGAGCGCGAAGGCCTGTCCGATCCGATCATGCGTTTCAACCGCGACTCGCTGGCGGCCAAGCACAGTGAGCATGTGCGCGACATTCGCGAAGCCGCGCGCGGCGCCACCGGTGTGCAGGGAGGTGGCTGTGGCTGCAAGTAAGGCGGTGGATCGCTGCAACGCGCGCCTGCTCGCGGCCCTGGCCGGCCTGCTTGGCGGTGTCTTCGCCACCAGCCCGGCGCGCGCCGTGACAATGCCGGAAGACCGCGCCGAGCTCATGGTGCACACCTACAAGGGAGGCGGTGTCACCGCCACCGGCCCGGCCCTGCTGGTGCGCAAGAGCATCGCCGACAAGATTTCGCTGACCGGTACCTACTACCTCGATGCCGTGAGCAATGCCTCGATCGATGTCGTCACCACGGCCAGCCCATACAAGGAAAATCGCAACGACTTCGGCTTGGCCGCCGACTATGCCGTGCGCGACTCCCTGGTCACGTTGGCAGTCGGTGCCAGCAAGGAGCCCGACTACAGCACCCGCAGCATCTCGCTCGACATCGCGCAAGAGACCTTCGGCGGCATGACCACCGTCAACGTCGGCTTCACCCGCGCCGCCGACGTCGTCACCAAGATCGGCGACAACAGTTTTCTCGACCAGGCCAAGCACTGGCAATACCGCGTCGGCATCACCCAGATCCTGACACCCAAGTGGCTGGCCAGCGTCAACCTGGAAGCCATTGCCGACACCGGCTACCTCGGCAACACCTACCGCGTGGCCCGCGTCTTCGGCGCTGCCGTGCCGGAGCGCCACCCACGCACGCGCTCGTCACGCGCCGTGAAGTTCCGTGCCATCGGCAACCTGGGTGGCCGCGACGCGGTGCGCGCCGAGTACCGCTACTTCTGGGACACCTGGGACATCAAGGCCCACACCGTCGAGGGTGGCTACAGCCGCTACCTTGGCGAATCCTTCCTGGCCGACGCCTACGTGCGCTACTACACCCAGACCGCGGCGCTGTTCTACAGCGACAACGCGCAGGGCGAAACAACCTATGTGTCGCGCAACCGCCAGTTGTCCAACTTCGACAACCTCGTCATCGGCGGCAAGCTGAGCTTCGACTGGAAGAAGCAGCCCGGCCGGTATGACCTGAAGGCCAACGCGGGCCTTGAGCTCTACAACCTGAAATACAAGAACTTCACCGATATCCGCGACGCTTCGCCCTACTCGCTGCGTGCGGCCGTGTTGCAGCTCTACCTGACCGCTACTTACTGAGGCCACCCACCATGCGCCCATTCACCCATTTGCTGGCCGCTGTCGCGCTGTCAGCCCTGACCGGCCTGGTGGCCGCGCAGTCGAGTCCCGCAAGCCCGGCAGCCGCCGTGACCGCCACACCGACAACAGTGCTGCCGGTGTCGGCTCCGGCCGCCGCCCCCGCCGCTGTCGCGCCCACCGGTCTCGACGAGCGTGTGCAGCAAGCCAAGAGCGATGTGATCAAGCTCAACCGCGATCTGCTCGTGCTGGAGGAGGAACTGCTGTTCCCGGCCAGCACCCAGGTCGCCTTGTTCGTGTCGATGGACGTGGGCAAGCTGTTCGAGCTCGACTCGGTGCAGATCAAGCTCGACGACAAGCTGGTCGCCAACCATCTCTACACGCCGATGGAGGTGCAAGCCCTGCACCGTGGCGGTGTGCAGCGGGTATTCCTCGGCAACCTGAAGAGCGGCAGCCACGAGATCGTTGCCTTCTTCACCGGCAAAGGGCCGCATGAACGCGACTACAAGCGCGGCGCGACGATCAAGTTCGACAAAGGCAGCGGCGCCGGCTACGTCGAGTTGCGCATCAAGGATTCAACCGGCAAGTTGCAGCCCGAGTTCGACGTCAAAGTCTGGCAGTAGGCCGGCAGCACCCAGGCCTGTGATGCGTCGACCTTCCCCACTCTCGCTCGCCGCGCTGCTGATCGCCAGCGCGCTGGCCTTGGCCATGCCGATGCAGGCCAAGGCGCAGGTCGACGCGGCCATGGATGTGCCGCGCGCCAAGGGCATGGCGACCTCGGTCGAAGCGCAGCAGGTCAAGGCGCTGCACTATGGCGACACCCTGTTCAACTTCTTCCAGGACAAGCATTTCAGCGCCATCACCGGGCTGATGACTTCGCAGCACTTCAACCGCCTGGCGCCGCATGGCGATGAAGCCGAGGTGCTGCGCGGTGGCCTGCTGCTCTCCTACGGCGTGCACAACGAAGCCGGGCAGATCTTTGCTTCGCTGATCGAAAAAGGCGCCGCGCCCTCGGTGCGCGACCGGGCCTGGTTCTACCTGGCCAAGATCCGCTACCAGCGTGGCTTCAACAGCCAGGCCGAGGCCGCCCTGGCGCGCATCGAAGGCAAGCTGCCGCTGGCGCTTGTCGAAGAGCGTGGACTGCTGCAGGCGCAGTTGCTGATGGCCCGTGGTGATTTCGCCGCTGCCGCGGCGGTACTGGGGCCGATGGCGTCACAGCCCAAGCGCGCCAGCCCGTTTGCCCGCTTCAACCTCGGCGTGGCCCTGGTCAAGAGCGGCGACAGCGCCCGCGGCATGGCGCTGCTGGACGAGATCGGCCGCACGCTGGCCGACAACGAAGAACAGCGCAGCCTGCGCGACCGCGCCAACCTGGCCCTGGGCGTGGCCGCCCTGCAAGACCAGCGCCCCGACGATGCGAGACGCCTGCTCGAGCGCGTGCGCCTGAACAGTCTGCACGCCAACAAGGCCCTGCTCGGTTTTGGCTGGGCCTCGTCGGCGCAAAAGCAGCCCGGCCTGGCCCTGGTGTCCTGGACCGAACTGGCGGGCCGCGATGCCAGCGATCCGGCGGTGCTTGAGGCTCGCATCGCCCTGCCCTTTGCACACGCCGAGATGGGCGCCTATGGCCAGTCGCTCAAGCTCTACGAGACGGCGGTCAGCGAGTACGACAGTGAAGAGCGGCGCCTGGATGCGTCGATCGGTGCCATCCGCGCCGGCAAGCTGATGGACGGCCTGCTCGACCGCAACCCGGCCGATGAGATGGGCTGGTTCGGCAAGCTCGGCAAGTTGCCCGAGATGCCGCATGCCGCGCATCTGTCGCAGGTGCTGGCCCAGCACGAATTCCAGGAAGCCTTCAAGAACTTCCGCGACTTGCGTTTCCTCGAAGGCAACCTGCAGCAGTGGCGCGACTCACTGGGTGTGTTCCGCGAGATGCTCGCGAACCGTCGCCAGGCCTTTGCCGCCCGCCTGCAACCGACGCGCGACGGCCTTCTGGCCGAAGCTGCCAAGGCTGCCGACCTGCGCCAGCGCCGCGACGCGCTGGGCGCCGATGTCGCCAAAGCCGAGCGCGATGGCGATGGCGTGGCCTACGCCGATGCGGCGCAGCGCGCCTTGCTGGCCCGCGTCGAAGGCCTGCAGGCGGCGCTGAAAACGCGCAGCGACAACCCGGAGATAGCCGCCCTGGCGGAGCGTGTGCGGCTGACGGCCGGTGTGCTGGCCTGGGAGCTGGCGCAGGCCGCGCCAGCACGGCGCTGGACAACGCAGAAGGACATGGGTTTGATCAACCAGCAGCTCGACCAGGTTGCGGTGCGCGAGGCCGCCCTGGCCCAAGCACAGCGTGACGAGCCGGCACGTTTCGAGCGCTTCGCAACGCGCATTGAGGCCCTGTCGCGGCAACTCGACGCCGCCCTGCCGCGCGTCACGGCGCTGAAGGCTGAACAGCAAGGTGCGGCCCAGCAAATCGCCGAAGCTGCCCTGGTCAACCAGAAGCAGCGTCTGGCGGCCTACTCCCTGCAAGCGAAGTTCGAGATCGCGCAGTTGATTGATCGCGCCACCGTCGCGAGGAACGAGAAATGACGCTGCGGCGCTTCGCCCTCACCGGCCTGCTGGTGGCGCTCACAGGCTGCGCCAGCAAACCCGCTGGCACGCCCGACAACGAGCCGACGCTGGCCACGCTGAGCACGCGTGCCGTGCCGCAAGCAAGCGCCGCGGCCGACGCCGGCATCAAGGCCAGCCCCGAGCAGGCGGCTGCGGCCTACAAGCGCTTCCTCGACATTGCACCGCGCGCACCCCAACGCGCCGAGGCCCTGCGCCGCATGGGCGACCTGGCCATGGACAGCGCCGACAACCAGAGCGCCAACGCCGGCACCGACCCCGACTACCGCGCCGCCATCACGCGTTACCAGGACTACCTCAAGACCTACCCGACCGACCCCAACAACGACCGCGTGCTCTACCAGTTGGCGCGTGCGCACGAGTTGGGCGGGCAGCTCGAAGTGGCCCTGGCCACGCTCGACAAACTGGTCGCCACCTACCCGAACACCAGCTTCCGCGAAGAAGCGCAGTTCCGCCGCGGCGAGTTGCTGTTCAACACGGCCCAGTACGCCAAGTCGGAGGCGGCCTACAACACGCTGCTGCAGCGCCCTGAGCCCACCGCCTTCCACGACCGTGCGCTCTACATGCACGGCTGGGCCCTGTACAAGCAAGGCCGCCTCGATGAGGGACTGCAGTCCTTCTTCGGCGTGCTTGATCTGAAGATCGCCGGAGCCGGTGACGAGGCCCTGGAAGGCCTCAAGAGCCTGTCGCGGGCCGACCGCGAACTGGTCGAAGACACCCTGCGCGTGGCCAGCGTGAGCCTGGCCAATTTGCGCGGCGCCGAGTCGATCCCGCCCTTCATCAACAGCGCCAGCCGGCGCTCCTACGAGTTCCGCGTGCACGAGCAACTGGGCGAGCTCTACATCAAGCAAGACCGGCCGAAAGACGCCGCCGACACCTTCAGTGCCTTTGCCCGTCGTCAGCCGATGCACGCCCAGGCTCCCGTGCTGCAGGCGCGCGTGATCGGCATCTACGAGCGCGGCGGTTTGCCCACCCTGGCCCTGGGCGCCAAGCGGGAGTACGTGCAGCGCTACGGCGCCAACAGCGAGTTCCGCCGCGCCAACAGCGCCGGCTGGGAGACCACCGCCCAGCCCTTGGTCAAGGCCCACCTGGCGGCCCTGGCGCGGCACTTCCATGCCACCGCGCAAAAGAGCAAAGCGGCAGCCGATGTCGACGAGGCCGCGCGCTGGTACCGCGAGATGCTGAGCTCGTTCCCGCAGGACAGCGAGGCCTCGCGCAACCAGTTCCTGCTCGCCGAGCTGCTGTATGACGACAGCCGCTTCGCCGAGGCCGCCGTCGAGTACGACAAGGCCGCCTACGACCACAGCGTGCACGCCAAGAGCGCCGACGCGGCCTACACCGCGCTGCTGGCCCGCGCCCAGCTGGAAAAGCGCGCGCAAGCCGCCGAACTGCCGGCGCTGCAGCGCGCCAGCATCGAGCCGGCCCAGCGCTTCGGCAAGAGCTTCAAGGGCGACCCGCGCGTCGGACCGGTGCTGACGCAAGCCGCAGAGAAGCTGTTTGCGCTCAAGGACCTGGCCGCCGCCGAGCAAATCGCCCAGCAGGTGCTGAGCCTGGACCCGCCTGCCGCCGCCGAACAGCGCCGCGTTGCCTGGACCGTTGTCTCGCACGCCGCCTTCGAGGCGGCCGCCTTCGACCGTGCCGAGCAGGGCTACGCGCAGGCGCTGGCGCTGACGCCGGCCAATGCCGCCGGCCGAAATGAACTGGTCGAGCGCCAGGCCGCCGCGATCTACAAGCAGGCTGAGCAGGCACGCACCGCCGGCAAAGCACGCGAGGCCGTGGCCCAGTTTGCGCGCGTGGCGCAATCAGCGCCGCAGTCAGCGGCCCACGCCGCCGCCCTCTACGACGCGGCCGCCACCCTGATCGGCCTGAAGGACTGGGACGCCGCAGCGCAGGCGCTGGAGAACTTCCGCCGCAGCTTCCCCAAGCACGCGCTGGCGGGCGAGGCCGGCAGCAAGTTGGCAGCGATCTACCTCGAGCAGCGCCGCTGGGGCCCGGCCGCGGCCGAGTTCGAACGCATCGCGGCGACACAGACCGATGCCAAGCTGGCGCGCGACTCGCTCTGGCAAGCCGCCGAGTTGCATGACAAGGCCAGCGCACGTGACAACGCCGCCCGCGTTTACACCCAGTACGCCAAGCAATACCCCGAGCCCTTCGAGCGCAACCTTGAAGCGCGCTGGCGTCTGGTGCAAGGCCTGCAAGCCGCCCCACAGACGCCCGTCTCGGCAGCCCGCGAAGCAGCGCTGCTGCGCGAGATTCGGGATGCCGACTTGCGCGCCGGCGCCGCCCGCACCGACCGCACCCGCACCCTGGGCGGCCTGGCCGCCCTGGCGCTGACGCAGCCCCTGCTGGAGGACTACCGCAAGGTCGCCCTGGTCGAGCCGCTGGCGCGTCAGTTGAAGCTGAAGAAGACCAAGATGGATGCGGCCCTGCAAGCCTATGCCCAGGCCTCCGGCAGCGCCGCTGCCGAGGTCGTCACCGCCGCCACCTTCCACACCGCTGCGCTGTACCAGGATTTCGGCAAGGCGATGCTGGCATCGCAGCGCCCCAAGGGCCTGAACAAGGCCGCGCTGGAGCAATACAACGTGCTGCTGGAAGAGCAAGCCTTTCCCTTCGAGGAAAAGGCCACCGAGCTGCACGAGACCAACGCGCGGCGCGCCACCGCCGGCCTGTATGACGCGTGGGTGAAGAAGAGCTTCGCGGCCCTGCGCGAGTTGCGCCCGGTGCGCTATGGCAAGAACGAACGGGGTGAAGGAGCCATCGATGTTGTACGTTGACCCCCCCCGTTGCGGCGTCGCCGCTCCCCCCCAGGGGGGCGTCGCCAGCGGACCGGCGGAGCCGGCTCCGCGGCGCCAGCTTGGCGAAGGCCTCGTTTGCCGCGCTGGGGTGGTTTGCCTGCTGCTGGCGGCGCTGGGAGGTTGCGCGACGGTCTCGAAGCCACTTGACACAGCGCAGCAAGCGGCAGCGACGATGGTCGCCCGGGCTGCTGCGAGCGTCACGCCGGAGGCCAAGCCGGTGCCCGTGGCGCCCGAAGTGCAGGCCCAGTTTGATCGTGCTTTGCAGGCCCAGCGCGCGGGCCGCAGCGACGAAGCTGAGCGCCTGTGGCGTGCGTTGGCCGAAAGCCAACCCGAGCTGGGCGGCGTGCATGCCAATCTGGGCCTGCTGCACGCGCGTGGCGGGCGCCAGGCCGAGGCCGTGGCCGCGCTCGAGCGTGCCGTGCAGGTCAGCCCGGCCCAGCCGCGCTTCTTCAATGAGCTGGGCATTGCCTACCGCAACCACGGCCAGTTCGCCAAAGCCAAGGACGCCTACGAGCGTGCCATCGCACTCGACGCCAACCATGTGGCTGCCCTGCTCAACCTCGGCATCCTGAACGATCTGTACCTCGGCAACGGCGCGCGCGCGCTGGAGCTGTATGACCGCTACCTCGCACTCTCCCCTGGCGGCGACGCCAGCGTGACCAAGTGGGCGGCCGATCTGCGCCAGCGCAAGCCGGCACAGGGAGCCACGCCACCAACCGCCACCGCATTGGCCGCCAAGAGCGCCAAGGAGATCCCATGACATCGCAACACCGACTGATCGCCGCTGTGCTGGTCCTGCTGGCCGGCGCCGCCGTGGCCCAAGACCGCGCCGACATCGACCGCACCCAGGTCATCGGCAATCGCGAGTTGCCCAAAGTGCTCTACATCGTGCCGTGGAAGAAACCGCCCCCGGGAGACCTCAGCGGCAAGCCCGTCAACAGCGTACTCGACGACCTCATGTCGCCACTCGACCGCGACGTGTTTCGCCGTCACGTGAACTACGACCAGCAACTCGCCACGCCGAAAGCGGCCGCGGCGACCACAGCCGCCGCAGCGCGCTGACACTCACACCACCCCTACCCGATTCCTCTCGAATTCGCCTCAAGGAGCAGCCCCATGACCCTCATCGACAGCGCCGTTAAATTCTTCCAGGACAGTGGCCTGGCCATCTACCCCAGCATCCTGATCATGGCCATCGGCCTGTCGATCGCGGTCGAGCGCTTCATCTTCTTGCGCCGCGCCGGCAGTGAGAACCGCCAGCTCTGGTCCAAGCTGCTGCCGCTGCTGCAGAGTGGGCGCCTGAAAGACGTGCAGCAAGCCGCCTCGAGCTCCGACGCTGCGGTGGGCAAGATCGTTGCCAACGGCCTGCAGCGCATGCAGAGCCCGGGCCGCCGCGAAGACATCGATGCCGCCATGGAAGAAGGCATGATGGAAGTCGTGCCGCGCCTTGAAAAGCGCACCCATTACATCGCTACCTTTGCCAACGTGATCACCCTGGTGGGTCTGCTCGGCACCATCATCGGCCTGATCAAGGGCTTCACCGCGGTGTCGTCGGTCAACCCGGCCGACAAGGCCGAGTTGCTCTCGGCCTCGATCTCGATTGCCATGAACAACACGGCCTTCGCCTTGTCGGTGGCGATCCCCTTCCTGCTGATCCACTCTTTCTTGCAGGCCCGAACCAGCGAGATCGTGGACGGCCTGGAAGCCGCCAAGATCAGTTTCCTGAACGTCACGCAGCGCCTGAAGGCCGAAGCCGGCGCAGCCCCGCGCTGAACGCCCGACCGCCTGCCACCGGAACCCTGCCATGAGATCCAGACGCATGCGCCGCGAGGCGGCCGAGCTCGACGTCACGGCCTTCATCAACCTGATCGTCGTGTTGGTGCCCTTCCTGCTTTCCACCGCCGTATTCAGCCGCCTGTCGGTGATCGACCTGTCGCTGCCGGCGCAGTCCTCGGGTGCGGTTGAGCAACTGAAGGTCAACGACCTCAAGCTCGAAATCGTGCTGCGTCCGGACGCACTCGAAGTCGGCGACCGCATCGGCGGCCTGATCCAGCGCATCCCGAACGCCAATGGCGGCTACGACCTGGTCACCCTGTCGCTGCTGATACAGCAGATCAAGGCCAAGTTCCCCGACACCGCCACCGCCACCGTGCTGGCGCGGCCGGAGACGCCCTACGACACGTTGATCCAGTTGATGGATGCAGTGCGCGAAGTGCCAGCCGTGGGCCAGGCCAAGCCGGTGCCGCTGTTCCCGGAAATCTCGATCGGCGACGCGCCGATCGCGAGCAAGGCGTGAGGGGCGCCGAATGAAATTGACCCCCCTGCAAAAGCGCAGCGAGAGGCGCAACCGCAACAAGTCCAAGATGGACATGAATCTGGTCGCGCTGATCGACATCTTCACAGTCTTGATCTTCTTCCTGATGTCGAGCGCCGCGGGCGTCGAGATCCTGAGCCCGGGCAAGGCCGTCACGCTGCCGCAGTCCACCGCCGACAAGACGCCGCGGGAGACCCTGGTGATCACCGTCAGCGGGCCCGACATCCTGGTCGAAGGCCGCCGGGTGGCCACCGTCAGCGACGCGCTGGCCGCCAAAGGTGACCTGATCGCCGGCTTGAAGGAAGAGCTCGACCTGCAAGCCAAGCGCGTCGTGCTGCGCGCAGACAACCAGGCCCAGGGCCGCGCCATCACCATCATGGGCGACAAAGATCTGCCCTACAGCCTGCTGCGCAAAGTCATGGTCACGGCGGCGCGCGCGGACTTCAGCGAAGTCTCGTTCGCCGTCACACCCAAGGCGGTGAAGACATGAGTGCGGCGCGAAGCCTGGAGCTTGCCCGATGAGCACCGCCACCGCCCTGCCCAATCCGATGGGGCCCTCGCGCGGGCGCAGCCGCAGCGACACGGTGAGCCGCAGCAAGTCCGCGGTGTCGTTCCGGGCGCCGATGCTGGCATGGGCCATCGCCGTCGAAGACGAGGCCCGCTTCAAGCGCATCCTGCAACGCATCGTTGGCGCCGCCGCGATCGCCTGCCTGGTGTTCTCCTTGATGCCACGCCCGGTCGAGGACCGCGCCAAACCAGTCGAGTTGCCGACGCGCCTGGCCAAGCTGGTGCTCGAACGCGAGCCCCTGGTGGCACCCAAGCCGGCGCCCGAAGCGCAGCGGCTGGCCAAGGCCAACATCCCGCAGGAGCCCCTGCCGGCCAAGGCCGATCCGCGACCCGCCCCCAAGCGCGAGCGGACCAAGGAAGCGCCAGTGCCCGAAGCGCGCCAACCACAACCGAACAAGCCGCCTGGCGAGATCGAAGGCGCGCGGCGCCAGGCCGCTGGCGTCGGCCTGCTGGCGATGAAGGACACCCTGGCCGAGATGCGTGGCGCCCCGGTGGCCGTGCAGCTCAAGCAAGACATCAAGGCCGGCCCCGGCGTGGGCACCGGTGTGGGCGTCGGCGTCGGTGCCGGCAACGAACCCGGCCTGCCGGCACGCGCGCTGATCACCTCCAACATGACCGGCGGCTCGGGCGGCATCAACACCGCCTCCTACAGCCGCAACACCGGCGGCGGCGGCCTGGCGGGTCGCGCCACCACCCTGGTCGAAGGCGTGGCCAGCGGTGGCGGCGGCGGTGGTTACGGCGGCGGCGGTGCGCGTGGCGGTGGCACGGGCGGCAGCGGCGATGGTGTTGGCGGTGCGCTGAAGAAGGGCGGCAGCGGCAAGGCCTCGCGCTCGATCGAAGAAATCAAACTCGTCTTCGAGCGCAACAAGGGCGCCATCTACGCCCTCTACAACCGCGCCCTGCGCGAAGAACCCGGCCTGCAAGGCAAGGTCGTCGTGGAGCTGAAGATCTCGCCCGCTGGCGAGGTCATCGGCGCACGCGTCGTCTCGACCGAATTGAAGACGCCGGAGCTGGAGCAGAAACTGGTTGCACGCATTCGCCAGTTCGACTTCGGCGCCAAGGATGTCGACGTGATGGTTGTTAGCTGGCCGGTGGACTTCCTGCCCTCGTAGCGCTGCTGCCAAGTGTTGTTCTTCGCGTCGCGGCTGGCGCTGTGTGGCGTCGGCTCACACTGGAGCGGTCTTCGCTTCGCTGCGACTGCGTTGCGCTGCTCGGCCTGAGGTCGCGCCGAAAAACTCCCGCCGTTCGCTTCGCTCTCTTTGGTCAAACAGTTTCGGC